>CALELH010000193.1 GCA_937902595.1 uncultured Myxococcales bacterium | reverse complement strand
GGTGGCGCGGGAGCGACCGGCGGCGCTGGTGGCGCGGGAGCGACCGGCGGCGCTGGTGGTGAAGGCGGCGCTGGTGGCGCTGGCGCCGCAGGTGGCGCTGGTGGCGCGGGCGCCGCAGGTGGCGCTGGCGGAGCGGGCGGCGCTGGTGGCGCTGGCGGAGCGGGCGCCGCAGGTGGCGCTGGCGGAGTTGGCGGCGCTGGCGGAGCTGGCGGAGCTGGCGGAGCTGGCGGAGCTGGCGCTGCAGGTGGTGCAGGCGGAGCGGGCGGAGCGATGGTGCCTTGTCTCCCAGAGGGTGGGTTTGGCCGGCCTCCGCGAGAAGGAGAAGATGGAGAAGCTGAGTGCTGTGAGGGTCTCATGCGAATACCGGGGAGCAGCCCTGGCGTGAACGGATGTTTCGGCGAGGAGGGCACCTTTACATGCACAAACTGTGGCGATGATGCCTGCGGCCTCGGAGAGAACCACTGCAATTGTCCAGGAGACTGTTCGGCGCCAGAGTGTGTGCCCGCAGGAGGCGAAATCCCCCTCGATAACCCTAACCTTATGTGCTGCCAAGGCTTGTTCTCGGGAGAGTGTGCTGTAGTAGACGCCCAAGGAGTGTGTATGCCGTGTGAAGGCGGAGCGAGCATCTGCATGAACTGCGGCGATGGTATGTGCGGTGTGGGCGAGAACGCATGCAACTGCGCAATAGACTGCGACCCAGACGGAATGCCTGTTCCATAAAGCTAGGCGCGGTCTCCTACCCGGCCCACCCAGCGAGCGCTTAGGTCCCTAGGCCTCGCAGACTCTCAGGTGGGCCGGCTCCCAATCCAGAGGCAGGGCTCAGCGTTGAGCCCGTAGATCACCCCCCAGCCCACATCAGACGTAGACTCCAATGGACCACCCGATCCACGTTCTCTGGGACACACGAGAGATTTGAACGTTGGACCCCTCTGGGAGCTGGTTGGTGAGGTGGCTATAAGGGTCGGCGCGCCGCACGAGAGCCCCAAAAGAAAAGGCCGGTGAGTCGTCACCGGCCTTTCTACAGTCATGCTAGACAAACTCAGGATTAGGGTTCGCGGACCGAAAGTTGATTGATCTCCACCGCGCGATGATCGCCTGCGCCAGTCCACAGAATCGCCGCGACCTCCCAAAAGTCATTGGTCTGCTGGAGGCGTCGAGTCACGTCGTACGCGACCACGCCACCTAGATAAATTCGCAGGCGCGCGTCGCTCGGCCCATAGGTGTCTGCACCACCAAATGGTCCTACGGTTGACCGATAATAGTGCACGCCAACCCGATAGGGTGCTCCCAACTGGTCTGTATTCTCAGGCCGGTCGAGGTTGATGTTCTCTGGACCCGCGCCGTTCGTGTCGTCGATGTCGAGCGACGGGTTGTCGTCCGGATTGTTCGCTCGCCCCCAATCGGGTGTTGGGTTCGCGAAGTAGCAATCATAAATGCCGCCACCACGGAACCAATCGAGCCCTGTTGGGTGGAGGAAGTGAAGGTCGATATCACTGCCATCAAAGTCAGTTTGATCCGCATCACCGGGAGTGTTCCAGGTCAGCTGTAGGTGAATGTCCTCGTTTGGATTCGCGATGATCGTCACCTGAGCCTCAGCCTGAGGGCAGGTCGCGCTCGGCGCGCTTACGCCTTCACTGTCCGTCACTCGGAGCTCGATGACGTAGGTGCCCGCGAGGTCAACAAAGAACACGGCCGTTGGTGTGCTCGTGTTATCCGCTGGACCACCTTCAGCCGGCGCAAGCCGATTAGAGAAGCGCTCGACAGGCACCGCAACGGAGCCCTCAGGTCGCTGAGTCACAACCCACTCATACTGGACTGGCTGGCCATTAGGACCGTCGGCGTCCGTTGAACGTGAGCCATCCAAGGAGATAACATCGAGAGGACGAACGATCAGCTCGTCCTCGGCCACAGCGGCCACAGGACACTCGTTGACCGAGCCTCGACCGCGCATAGGCACGTCGATGGTCGGGCGATTGGGGTCATTACTCGTCACCGTAATGTTCCCAGTGTACGGCTGCTCTGCCTCCGGAGTGAACATCACTGGGATGTTCCAAGTCGGCCGAACCGGTGGGTTCATATTGAGATCAGCTGCAGCGAGACGTCCCGGAAGCCGACCCTCGATCGCCTCGGCAGGGATCGTGAAGTGTGCGTCGCCGTCCGTAATCGCGATGGAGTTGATCTGCAACGCCTCGGCGCCACAGCTCTCAATCGTCAACAAGCTCTCATTCTCACGACCGATCAGGCCGGCACCGAATACGAGCTCAGTTGGAATCACCTGAATACACGGCGCGGAGCCATTCGCTACAAGATCGACCAAGACGTTCGGGATAACCGAGTTACTCGTGATGCTCAGCTCGCCGTTGTCGCCGCGCTCGAACTGGGCCTCAAAGTAGATGTTCATGGTGAAGGATGCCTGTGGAGCAAGCCCTGGTACGCCATCTCCATCAGGATCGGCCAACGCTGCCGCCCACTCCGCGTCACCTGGGCGCACGTTCATTGGCTCAGATTGCGAGCCATCCATTCTGCGTGGGCTCCACCCTGGGATCGACATCGTGAAGTTCGCAGACTCGTTGATCTGCATCGCGCTGATGGCGGCAGCCACCTGCCCAATATTGCTCACCACGACCTCGCGCTCGACGGTCTCGCCAATAGAGGCGCGACCAAAATCGACAAAGTTGGGAGCCACGACGATCTCAGCGTCGACTCGCGCACCGCGAATCGGAATGACCAGATCTCGAAGATCTTGGCTCGCCGAGTTGGTCTCCATTACGAGACGACCCGTGGGCTCCTCGTCCGTCGTTGGCACGTACTGAAGGATCAGAGTGATCGCCTCCTCTGGAGGGATCGTGATGACCCGCGGCAAACTGTTAATGCCGTTCTCCACGCCGATCAATTGATCGGTGCCCTCGACGGTACCCTCGTGCCAGTACAAGCTGTACTCTCGAGAGAACTCCGCCTGAATGCCCGCTAGCTTAAGATCGCCAGCGCCCACGTTCCTGATAACGACCGTACGCTCTGCGGTGTCCCCGACCGAAATCTTAGGAAATCGGAACGAGCTGGGCTCTAGCTCGACTTCACCAAAGGCCGCAGCTCGAATACCGCCAGCGTCACCTTCAACACCGCATCCGACGGCGAAGACACCGACAGACGAAACGAGAGCAAGGGACGCAAGAGCGCTTAGTGCACGCCGAAGAAACTTCATGGGCCATCCTCCAGGAGGGGTCATTAAGCTGGTCGCTATAGAACAAACTGTGAGCTAATACACCATCTTGGGAAAGGCTGGCCTCTGCGCCAGTGCAAAATCCTTCCCGGGCTCTCGGCCTGATGCCATTGACTCACCGTCCGCCGAACATACCGTCCAACCACCGGGTTCGCTATCTCATGGGCGCAAAATTCTAGCGGCTCTTTCCAATAAAGTCGCGCCCGATCCAAAGATATTATTGTTCGGGCCTAAGAATTAGGCGCCCAGCTGACCTCACATGAAGGCCAAGTTCCAGGTGATCCATTGTAGCCTCGGATAGACCGAAGCTGCCAATTCACAGACTCAATTCGAGCGTGGTCCACTGAGGAGCACCTTGAATTTCACAGTGACAATGAACTCGTGACCATGGGGTTATTTCTCGTTTTTTTGTGCTTTGGCGCGACTCTTGAGCCAGGTCGATAAATGTGGCCCTACGGATCGTCTCAGCCTGCTGCAGCGGAGGATGTTCTCGACCACGAGACCTAGATTACGATCCGTTCCGGCCGGAGAGCGACTCGATTCAGCGAAGAAACGCTCGACACGTTCACGATCAGCCTCGGTACAAAACCCGTTCCCCATCCAGGGCAAAAACGGCCGATAATCATCACCCACGATCGCGACGAGATCATCATAATTGCGCGTCATCCACATCCACGCCCGGTCCCGGGTTCGGTCATCGATGCCACGTCCAAGACTTCGGAAGTCTTGAGCGCGCAGCTCTCCGCTCAGCAATAGGTCCAGGCTCCTCGACAGAATCTCAGGGTCTTCAAAGGAGCCGAGCGCCCCAACGAGCGCTACTCTGGTGACTGGGTCTCGCTCCTCAGAGACGGCGGCGCGGAGCTTCTCCCAGTATTCGATGTCCCCATCCCAGGCCGCGGCAGGCAAGACCTGAGGAAGAACCTCCGTCGGGACAGACGATGACTCTGTGAGAAACCCACTCGCCATACGCTTCGCTCGATCGCGCAGCGCCCGGTCCCGTCCCATATACGCCAGCGGTGTCACAATACTGGACCTGAGGAGCTTATGATCAACCGGCTCATTTGGGTTCGGATCGAGCCCAACTCGCTTAACGTGTGCGCTCAATAGATCCCGAACCCAGCCTGCGAATTCATCTCGATTCGCGTGGGTCACGGCCACATGATGCAGACGGCTAATGCCGCTCACGACACCGCGAACGACCACTCTGTCCTTGTGCTCTGCGAGCGCCGTTAATCCATCCATATATTGGGCGAGACCGATGGCCTCTGACTCGAGCAGAGTCAGCAACATTCCGGGAAGAGCTGCTCGCTCTGATGGCGTCAGGTGAACATATGCAGGCCCAACTAGGGACTGCATATACCCAGCGTCCACCAACCATTGATAATAGCCGCGCTGATCAGCGTTTCCGTGAAACCAGTCGGGGCAGCCATGGACTTGGAGAGTCACCTCAACCTCAGGCCCATCCACAAGAAAACACTGCCGGTGGGCTTCTCCCGAGATACCGTACCGTACACAAACAGGGACCATCCAGGGCTCACCGGAGACCGCGGCGCTCTCCGCCGGTAACGCCCGACTCTGGGCCATAGACAATGACGCGCCTTGGCCTTCGCGGCACGTGAGCTTCATATTCACCATCGGCGTCCCCGGTTGGTCCAAGAATCTCCCTATGGTTTCGGCCACCGGCTTGTCCGCCGCCGCTCCGAGCGCCAAGAGCAGATCCGAGGTCTTCGCGTTGCCATAAGCGTGCGCCTTCAAGTACTCACGGACTCCAGCGCGAAAAGCCTCCGGACCAAGCCACGACTCGATCATCCTCAGGACAGCAGCGCCCTTCCCATAGGTGATCCCATCGAAGGCGTTTTGTACGTCGCCGCCATGCCGAATTTTCTGGCGAACCGCTCTCGTGTTGACCTGAGAGTCGAGACGCATGATGTGAGCTGTGCCCGCCACCCTCTCGAGATCTGCCTGCAACCCTGGATCGACCTCTTGTACGATCCGCGTACCCATCCAAGTGGCGAAGGCCTCGTTCAGCCAAAGATCGTCCCACCAGGCCATAGTCACCAGATTCCCAAACCACATGTGAGCGAGCTCATGGGCGATGACCGATTGACTCCAGAGCTTGCGATTCGCAGGCGCGCTCTCACCATCCAAGAGCAAGAGCGTCTCTCGAAAGGTCACGAGCCCGACGTTCTCCATCGCACCCGCTGCGAAGTTCGGTACGGCGACAAGGTCAAGCTTGTCAAAGGGGTGACCAGAGCCGAAGTACTCACTCAAGGCCTTGTGGATTACAGGCGTTCGCTCCAAGGCGTACTGAGCGAGGCCCCCCTTGCCCTTGGTCGTGATGACTCGGAGAGGGACACCAGGGATCGCTCCCTCCGGGGCGCTGACCACATCGAAATCGCCGATGGCGAAGGCCACGAGGTACGTGGGAAGAGCCCTCGTCTCCGCAAACTCAAAGACGACGCGGCCATGCTCTTTGCGTCGCCCCGTCTCCTGACTGTTGGACAGAGCGATCATCCCTGACGGGACCCTCAACTTGATTCGGTAAGGGGTCTTAAATTCGGGTTGGTCAAAGCAAGGAAAGCTCGTGCGGGCCGCGAGTGGCTCAAATTGAGTAAACGCATACCACCTGTCTCCATCTTTAACTCGGTAGAGACCATTCGGGATCTCACTCAACTGCCCATCAAAGCTGACGACCACCGCCGCTTCGCCTGCCAGCAATGGCGTGTTTGGCTTGAGGGTGAGCCCCCCATTCTCGCCACGAACAACGTCGGCTCCGATCATCCCATTGGCCGTATCAATGGCGACACTAGACAGGGAGAAGCGCCCAGCATGCATCTGGATTAAGCGATGCTCAGCGTCGAGGGCGACCTGAATCTTGACCCGACCGGAGAAGGTCCCCGCGCTGGGATCGATAGACAAATCGAGATCGTAATGTAGTGGCGTCACCGAAGTGCCGAGCCTTTGGTTGCCATCGACAGTTGGGCCCACCCCTATCCAAGGGACCCACTGCCCGACGGTGGCACAGCCAGCCAAAGACACCAAGAGTAGTAGGAAGAAGAGTCCGCGCATCCCGAGCTGATCCTTTCGTGCTCTCGCGGCGACGAGCATAAACAGAATTCGCGCGGGAATTCATCACTAACGCAGACTCGAATGAGCGTCTTCAGCATCAATGCTCGCTGCGGTCTTCCATTTTTCCATGGAGAAGCGCAGAATTAGGATCCAATCGTAGGGATGTAAGAGACCGTTGACTAAGCTTACTTTTCTCGGCACCGCGGACGCCTTTAACTCGGCTGGACGTGGCAACAGCTGCTATCTGGTCGAAGACGACGCGGGTATGTACACCGTCGACTTTGGCCCAACAGCGCTGCTCCAATGTGAGCGGCTAGGCGTCGATCTTCGCGCTCTAGATGGCATCTATATTACGCATCTACACGGCGACCATATCGGTGGAATCGCGATGCTTCTGGTGTTTCTGCACTTCAAGCTCGAGCGCACCCGCCCCCTCGTGATCGCCGGACCTGAAGGTATGGAGCTGCGACTGGCTTTACTCCGCGAGAGCGCCTATCCATCCGTGCTCCAACGTGGGCTTGGCTTCCCCATCGAGTTCGTTCACTGGAAGCTGCCTGGGACCGTTGAGGCATTGGACCGGAAGGTCACCGCGATCAGAGCCGAACATGACCAGCTCGCCGTGGCGGCCTCACTGCGAGTTGACACGGAGGAGCTATCTATTTGCTTCAGCGGCGACACGGGTTGGCAACCGGCCCTAGCTGATCTCGTCCGTGATTCAGACATCTTCGTCTGTGAGTGCTCTATGGCTTCGGCTGATTACTGGGGTCACCTCAGCGTCGAAGAGCTCCTGGTGCAACGAGATCAGCTCAAGGTTGGTCAGCTTTATCTCTCTCATATGAGTGAGGAAGCGCGAGCCGCAGCCCATAATAGAGTGACAGAGCTCAAGGCAATCATCGCAGACGACGGATTGGTCATCACTCACGAACGTTGACCGGAGCACCCAACATGCGCCCATCATTGCTGCTCTGCCTGCTGTGCCTCTGGCCAGCAGGATCAGCAGGACAAGAGCCCACCTCCTCCCCAGATATTCCACTCAGACTGATCTGGTTTGGTGGGACCCATGGAGTCTCATCGCACGTGAGCGCTCATGCGGGCGTACGCATAGCCTCAGACACGGGCGACTATCGTTCAATCTGGTCGGGTCCCCTCGCCTTCGTAAGCGATGAACGCGTGTTCTTCTCTCCGGAGGGATTAACCGTAGAAGCCTTCACGCGTGCTCTCGCCGCGGGTGACGAGAAGACAGAGGTTGTCAGAGAAGACTTCCCGGTACTTGTGAGCCCTTTCGAGAGGATATTCTTCTCAGCCGATACACCTGACCAAGCCTACAAGACCCTCATCGATGTCAAGGGAGTGGACTCCCCATATGATCGCAAGACAGCGACCCTTAAGCGCGTGACGGTCTCTGGAGTCTCAGCGCTAATGCTGGACTTTGGCTCAAGCCGCCCTCTGTCCAAGGAGCCCTCGCATTGGGAGGTTCGCTTCGCCGAGAAGGGATCATTCAAGGGCCAGCCGATGTACGTAGTCGGCCGACCTCTTAACGAAGGGTCGAGACGCAGCGCGCTCATTCAAGGACTCATCGCAGGTGCCGCCGGTGAGACATTGGCGATCTCTTCGGGGGAGAATGTCGAGACTCACAGCTATTTGGCGAGCGATAAGCCCGATCTCCAACGCCCAAACACATGGCGCTCGATGACAGAAATGTCCATTAACGTGCTGGTGCCAGGCGCATCGGAGCTCGCCTTCGGTGTCCCTCATCTCACCAAAGAGGCGCAGGCCGCTGAGGTTCAAGCCCTTGCGGTGAACTACCCTCTTTTGAAGGGCCCAGGCTGGATGCTTAAGTCCGTCTCTGGTGCTCAAGTGCTCCTCCTCGGCCTCGTCGATCCGAGCGTCTCTGGCGCAGAGGATCCGGTCCGTGCTGTGGAGGTGGCGTCCGCCGCCGCGAGTAAGAAGCTGGGTCGTCGACCCGACCTGGTCATCGCGACCGGACACCTGAGCGCGACAACCCGCGCGCGGCTCGCCGCAGAGTCAAGGCACCTGGATCTCGTGCTGGGCAACTTCGATCATTTGGGGATTCATCCAGAGGCGATCAATCAAACCGCGAGCGGCTCGAACGCTCGTGTAGAGCGCGCCTACGAACGACATCCGGTCACGGTAGTTCAACCCGGAGACGCTCGGATTGGCGTCATCGATCTGACCCTGCGCTCGAGAGTTGGCCAAGCTGGCTATGTACTTCAATCGCTCAACAGTAAGGCGATCCCCATCACCACCGCCTCTCCACGACAAAAGGCGCTCTCCCAGAGCATTCAAGCGGTTCGCCAAACAGCGTTCTCCAGAATGCAAAGACCGCTCTTGCCAGACCTGGGTCCAATCATCGACTCAAGCGCCGTCCTTAAGGCCGCGTTCATGGCTGACCCAAATATCAGCGGCCGACTCAAGGATGGAGCGCCCGTCCAAACGCGCCTCACTGCGACTCTCTGGCGACGGCTATGCACCCAAGTCTTCAGGGGCGTGACCGGCACAGACATGGCGCTTTTGCCGAACTTCACTGTCGGCTGGGGCTTGACTGGCTCCACCTCGATCCTCCGCGCCGTCGCCAACTTTAACGTGCCGGGCGAGATCGTAGTCACCTCTGTCTCGGGGGCCAAACTCAAAGCAGGACTCTCTGCACTCAGAGCCCATAAAGGACCCATCGCCGGTCTGCACTCTGACACAGTGAATGGCTATAAGGTTGACCCGAGGGAGACCTACCGAATCGCTTGGACACGCGAGCTGTCCGAGCTGCGGGAGTTCTCTGATTTAGTCTCCAATAAGAGTCGCCTGTTCAGAGAAGAAGGCGGGGGCCTCATCGTCGATCCAAAGGGACAGCCCAGACCGGTCAGAGAGGTCGTCATCCAAGGGCTTATGGCCCTGGGTAAAGGACCGACCAACTCAATCGCAGACCTGATGTCGCCACCGTCCAGCGCGCCGGAGGCTCGCTGGATGTTGGATATCAAGCAGCTCTCGCTCGGGGCACACCAATACCGAAACGCAGGTGAACGGACAGCCTTTGGAGAGGTCAAAGAGACTCGTGTGACGACCGCCGACAATCGTTCAGTCAGCTATCGAGGAGGCATGGATCTCGTCCGAGAGGGGCCGGCTGTGACGTGGATATCTGGTGTACAACTGGCATACGACAAAGCCTATTACGAAGACAGTGAGGATCAGGAGACAGCCGACGAGCTTAAATTCGCGACGGAGCTCAGGGTCCCAGCGTGGACCTGGAGCGCTCTCGGCAGCGTTCCTTTCGCAGGCGCAGGCTACGCGACGGAGTTTACTCCCACGGAGGGAGAGACGGGCACTAACCCAAGAAAGAAGCTCGTTGAGGGTACTCTCGGTCTAACCTGGAAGGCTGCATGGCTCAAGTCCGCCAAGCTGGCGGGCGTCATCGCCCGCGACCTATCCGCGGAGATCGATGATCCCCAATATGGGTTTCTCCTAAGCTTGGAGCTGAAGCGTACTTTACCGTTCGGAGCCTGGTTCTTGAACTCGGAGAGCCGGTATTTTCTGCCTGGCGTGGGGGAAGATGATGCGTCGGAGTTAGGCCTCACGGTCGCCGCACGCACCGGGATCGATGTGCCGATCTGGAGACGTCTGTCCATCGGTGTATTCCTAGACACCTTTGTATACCGCGGACAGGTCCCCGAGACCCGAGAGTTCGGCTCCTCCTTTATTAGCGGTTTCGCCCTGAAGTACGACCATCGGCTCCGCCTTAACAGAAGAGGACCATAGACGATGCACAGACAGGAATGGGGCCATCGAGTCGCGCTCGTCACAGGCGCGTCTTCTGGTATTGGCGCGGCCATCGCGCGGCGACTCGCAGAGATGGGGATGAAGGTCGCGATCACAGCGCGTAGAGCTGACCGTCTACAGGCCGTCGCCGCAGAGATCGAAGGCAAGGGTGGCGAGTGCATGTCACTGTGCCTGGATGTCAGAGACGAGGACGCTGTCCTAAGCGCCTTCGACGAGATTCGCTCAAACTGGGGCGGCGTAGATGTCCTGATCAACAGCGCTGGTCTCGGCCGAGTCGCCCCCCTGATGTCCGGTGATACCGAGGCATGGCGTGAGATGCTGGAAGTGAATGTGCTCTCCCTGGCGGTCTTCACCAGAGAGGCGCTCGCCGACATGAGGCGGCGGGGCGATTGCGGTCACATCATTCACATCTCTTCTATGTCTGCTCATCGCGTCCCCACCGGCACTGGCGGAATGTATTCAGCCACCAAGCACGCCGTCCGCGCCATGACAGAGGCCCTTCGAAGAGAGCTGCGCGCTCAAGAGAGCGGAACTCGGATCACTGCGGTCTCTCCTGGGTTCGTTGAGACAGAGTTCGCGGAGGTTATGCTCGGAGACGCTGAAGCAGCAGAGGCCGTATACGCACGGTATCCATGCCTCCAGTCAGACGATGTGGCAAACACGGTGCAGCACATCCTTGAACAACCACCCCATGTTCAAATCCACGATGTGCTCATGCGTCCCCATCAACAAGACTCCTAGATACGCAAGCAAGAGAGATCCGGGAGCGATGACCTTGCTCCAGGGTGAGCGAAGTGCCATCGTCTCTCCATGAGCGAACAAGAGATCGTCAGTTCCTACCGCTTGGAGGGCCCATTTTCGGGTGTTCACGGCTCGGCATGGCGCGCCCGGCATCTCGTCAATGGAGAGCTATTCCTCCTCCGACGCTGGACATTTTCATCAGATCGACAAGCGTACGTCGAGGCGATGAAGCGTGTATCAAATCTGAGACATGGAAACGTTCGCCCAATTCTAGAGTTTGGTTTTTCCGACGAAGAGAACGCCTGGTCAATCACTCAGATACCTTCTGGAACTCGGGTGTCTGAGCAGTTAAAGGCGCGTGGACAGCCTCCCACTAAAGCAGGGCTGGAGCTGGGCTTCGGGGTCGCGTGCGCCCTGGAAGCGGCCCACGCACAGGACGTGTACCACGGCCATCTCAGCACCGATGAAGTCTACTGGGAGAATGGACGTATCGTGGTCGACGGCTGGGGCTCGGTCTGGGAACCCGAGGATGGAAAACATCGTGATCTGAGCGCGCTTCGACAGCTTCTGAAGGGAGTCGTGACCGATATCCCGGACGCCCTTCAAGCGCTCATTGAGACGCCTCCCCTATCCGTCGGTGCCTACCGGCGCGCCCTAGCGAGCGCCTTGAGCACAGAGTCAGGGACTCCGAGACCGCTGATCCCTCTAAAGGCAAACACTGAGTCGGAGTTTGAAGACGAGACTCTGGAGACCGGGAGCTCAATCGTAGGTATGGCGCTCAACCGTGATCCCTCTATGATCACGCTCTCAGAGATTCCGGACGGCAGCTCTGCGTCGGCCCCTCCCATCGATCCGGAGGCGCAGACCGCGGAGCACACCTGGGACTCCATCGCCCTACAAGACAGCTGGGGTCTGGGCCTGGCCGAAGGTGAGCCAGCCCCGACCTGGATGGATGGGACTCGAGAAGAGGTTCGAAGCTCCAATCTCTACACTCCTGAGAACGAGAATGATTGGGGTGTCGGAGACGCTCCAAAACCAGGAATCCTCGCTCAACGGGGCGCTGATGAGCTACCCAGTGGAATGCGTGTTCATACAGTCTCGACGGATGCGGAGAATCTCTCTGAGACCGCTTCGCCGGTTCGTAACGCGAAGAGGCAATTGCTCATTGGCCTATTGGTGCTCACTGCGGTTGGGTTGTATCTCGCCACGGGATCAGATGAACAGGCGCCGCCCCAGAAAAAAAACAGCGTAGAGTCGGTAGCTAAGCCCGTCGCGGCGCCCATGCTCCCTCCACCAGCGCTGCCAAAACCGACCAAAGTGAAGAGCAACTCCGTAAAGGTCACCTTCGTCCCAGTCGCCGTCACTGTCACCCCAACAAAAGGCGGACCAGCGGTCTGTTCAGACGCTCGGGAATGCGAGCTGCCTATAGACATCGACTATGTCGCAAAACATCCGGGATACGAGCCCTATCCGATCACAGGAGACGACCTGTACGATCTCCGAGATGTGGGCAAGATGCGGGTTATTCTAAAGAAGAAGGTTCGTAAGACTAAGTCACGCGCAAGACCTCGCTGATCGTCGTAATCCCGGCAGCGGCCTGCTCGACCGCTGCCTTACGAAGACCTTGGTATCCGCGCCCGTCTAAGAAATCAGAGAGTTCAACCCGCGTCGTCGCTTCAGATTTAACGAGATCTTTGAGCTGATCATCTGCCTCGATCAACTCAAAGATCCCGGTTCGACCGACATACCCTGTTCCATTGCAGCTGTCACAGCCGGTCGCCTCAAACAGAGTGGCCTCTGTGATGTCATGCTCGCGGAGTAACTTCGTCGCGACCTCATCAGAGCTCACCTCAGTCCTGCAGGCTGTACACAGAGTCCGTACGAGTCGCTGCGCGACCATCCCATTCAAGGCGGCCGCGACAACATAACGCTCTAAACCCATATCGAAGAGACGCACAAAGGTCTCTATCGCGCTGTTGGTGTGCAGCGTCGAGAGCACCAAGTGCCCTGTCAGCGACGCCTTGAACGCGATATCTGCCGTCTCAGCGTCACGCATCTCCCCGACCATAATGACATCCGGGTCCTGGCGTAACATAGACCGAAGGCCCCGAGCGAAATCGAAGCCAATTCTGGGGTTCGTCTGCGCTTGGATTACATCTTCGAAACGATACTCTATAGGATCCTCAAGGGTGACGATGTTCCGGCTTCGCCCATCCGACTCCTGCAACATCGCGTACAGTGTCGAGGTCTTACCGCTGCCGGTCGGGCCTGTGACCAGCAAGAGTCCGTGGGCCTGGGTCGAGTGATGCCGCATCCGCGCGGCCAACTCCTTTGACATCCCGAGGCCGTCTAGACCAGGACGCGTGCGCTCCTGTAGTAGGAGCCTAAGGACCACCTTCTCTCCATACTCTGTGGGAAAGGTCGACAAGCGCACATCCAACTCTTCATCATCTATGCGCAGCCGGAATGCGCCATCCTGTGGGAGCCTTCTCTCAGCGATATCTAGACGTGCCATCACCTTGAGACGGCTCGCGACCGATTGCCTATATCCGATAGGAAAGGAAGGCCGCTCCACCAAGATCCCATCGATGCGGAATCGAACACGGACCTCGTCCGGGCGCGGCTCTATGTGAATATCACTCGCTCGATCCGCGACTCCACGGGACAGGATCCTGTCTACGAGAGCGACGGTGCCCGCTTCCTCAGTCTTACTCATCTTCATTGCTCCAGAGGCCTAGGCTCTTAAAGCCTGCCGCGACATCATGGTCCAGAGAGTGGTGATAGGCGGCCCTGAAAGCCGTTGAGTCAGGAATCCCGACAGACCTGAGTTGAGTGCCTGCCTGCTCATCCTCGAAGAGCGCGGCCTCATCGCTCTCGACGACATCTCGCTCGCGCATCGCGGCGATGTATGGCTCAGCCAGAGCCTCTATGCGTTCATCACCAGGCCAGGGTAGCCAAGCCTCGGTCTGGCCAGCGCGCGCCGCCGAGAGAATCCCAACCCCAATACGACCGTGGAGCATCTCATCGCCTGCGATGAGCTTAAGGACCTCTCGGTAGCCTGAGTCGGGTAGATCGGAAAGGGCGAAGCGAATGAGGCCCAACGCGGTGACTTCACCGATAGCGAAGGTCTGAACGACCATCTCGAGCAGCTGCTCCGTGACAGGCGCGTCCGTCCGGGCCTGCTGTAGCTCGGCCAGCTCGAATGAGATCTCGGGATCTGCCCCGAGGGACTCGGCTGCGGCGACGCAGAGATGTGCATGGCGCTGTTCATCG
>CALELH010000192.1 GCA_937902595.1 uncultured Myxococcales bacterium | reverse complement strand
CGTCGCCCCTGGAAACGGCGGTACGGCGAGCGGTGATAACCGCATCGTAAACGTGTCGATCGACGCGACAGACTTTGACGCCCTCCTAGAGTTCGTCCGATCCGAAGGGATCGAATACACCGTAGTTGGCCCAGAGGCTCCACTCGCTGCTGGGGTCGTCGACCGTTGGCAGGACGAAGGGTTGAAGTGCTTCGGGCCGACCAAGGCTGCGGCCCAACTTGAGAGTTCAAAAGCGTTCTCCAAAGCGTTTATGCAGCGCTGGGATATCCCAACAGCCCGCTGGGCTGCCTTCACGGAGTTCGAGGCGGCTAAAAGCTATCTCAGCGAGTTCCCTGTCCTTCCCGTGATTAAGGCGTCAGGCCTCGCGGCGGGTAAGGGTGTCATCCTCCCCGAATCCATGGACGAGGCCGTTGCAGCTCTAGAAGAGATGATGCTCAACGCTCGATTCGGAGATGCAGGAAATGAGGTGGTCATCGAGGAGCGCATGGTGGGCCCCGAGATCTCTCTACTCGCCATCTGTAATGGCCAGACCGTCTGCCCGCTGCCAGCAGCGAGAGATCATAAGCGGCTCCTTGACGGAGACCTGGGACCAAATACCGGCGGGATGGGAGCCATCGCACCTATTATCGATTCCGAGAGCGAACTCTATGAGGCGCTGACAGCGAGCCTCCAAGAGGTCGTAGACGGCATGCGTTCCGAAGGTACGCCCTATGTCGGCGTCCTCTACGGAGGCTTCATGATCACCCCCGAAGGGCCACGAGTCCTCGAATTTAACTGCCGGTTCGGGGATCCTGAGACTCAAGCAGTTCTCCCGCTGCTCGCCGATGGCGACCTCGCCTCGTACATCCGGTGGGCCGTCGACGGAGCGCCTGCCCCATCGAGCGGATCTGCCATCAAGAAAGCCGCGGCGACCATCGTCCTCGCGTCAGAAGGCTATCCTGGGACGTACCCAAAGGGTCGGGTAATCTCCGGTCTCGACTCAGCCGGCCAAAAGCCTAACGTACATGTCTACCATGCGGGGACACGGCGTACCGAAGGCAGCGTGTGTACGAGCGGCGGACGCGTACTCGCCGTCACAGGTATCGGCTCAGATCTAGACGACGCGCTGTCCACTGCCTACGCGGCGGCGGACCTTATCGAGTTCGAAGGCAAGCAGTGTCGTCGGGATGTTGGCGTGCATCGCTCATGAAGCCGAGCATACACCGCGCTCGCATCGTCGTCCTCGCTTCAGGCAATGGAACAAACCTCCAAGCGCTCATTGATGGATGCGCTCGCGACGCGATCAATGGTGAGATCGTGGGAGTGCTCTCCGATCGGGACGGCGCCTTCGCCCTTGAGCGAGCTCAACGAGAGACCATCCCCACTCGAGTCGTCGCGTTCGCCCCGTTTAGAGGACAGGAGAAAGCTCGAGAGAGCTTCGACGCAGCGCTCGCCAACGCGGTCTCAGAGTTCGCGCCAGACCTGGTCGTTCTTGCGGGGTTCATGCGAATATTATCCGATAGTTTCCTGGGTCGGTTCCCAATGAGGATCATTAACTTGCACCCGGCGCTGCCAGGACAATTTGCCGGCAAGAACGCGATTGAGAGGGCCTGGCAAGCGGCACAAGCTGGCGAGATTAGCGAGACAGGCGTGATGGTACATATCGTCACTAAAGAGATGGATGGAGGTCCGGTCCTCGGGACCGCCAAGGTCTCCATAGACGGCCACGACTCGCTCCTGTCACTCACTGAGGCGATTCATGCCGCCGAACATTTCCTGCTCGTGCAGGTTGTCGGAGAGCAATGCGCCAATCCGAGCGCCCCTCTGAAGACCCAGTAATCGACTCAAGAGAATATGGCGTCAATCCGCCCCCCGTTTATACGTAGGGGGCTAGAAACACGAGTGCCCGCCATATGGCGGGCACATCGTTCAGAAGGCGTCCTAGGACTAAAGCCCGTCAATCCAGGCGCCGTAGGTCTCAATCTCTTCATCAGATAGAGGTCCTGCTGGCGGCATTTGGCCAGCCGGGGCCGCTACGCGAACGAAGATCTCGCTGTCATCACGGCTACCGGCCGTAACAAACGGTCGCCCTCCCCGCGACGCTGTGCCCACTAGACCCCCAATATCGTTCAGAGGAGGGTCGATATTGCCCGCCGCGCTTCCATCAGCGCTTACGTGGCAAGGAGAGCAACGCAAGTTAGTCAGTGTTTGAACCTGCTCTGTCGTGACCGCTGCGCTGCCTCCGGCACCACCTGCGCCACCTGCAGCACCTGCGCCACCTGCGCCGCCTTCGGCACCTGCGCCACCTGCGCCGCCTTCGGCACCTGCGCCGCCT
>CALELH010000191.1 GCA_937902595.1 uncultured Myxococcales bacterium | reverse complement strand
CTCATCAAGCGTACCCAACTATGCTCAGCCATCTCTGCCACTTCGTTGGCAGATTCGTGCCAACTATTGGTGGTGCCTTCGTCTTTTGGACGCCCTATCAGCCAAAGTCCAAGAGCCCCATCTAAGTCGATTGTTAGGCGGGTATCCTTGAAGACAATCTCGTCCTCTAATTGAGCTATCAGCCCTGGATCGACTGCGTACATGTCATTGTCATACATGAGAATAGCCAGCCCCACTCGATAGGCAGGAGACGGGTGCGTTCTGATGTAAGCTTGCTTATTAGGACGGCCAGCAGGGATCGTAGCTATCCGTTTCCTTGTCTCTTGAAGATTTGCGAAGTTCGTTGGGAGCACAAGAGACTTGGCATCAAAACCGCCTCGCAACGAATCGGAATTAGATGTAGAGCTATGGCCAAGCTCCTTCTTTACGGGTTCACCCTGCTCCTGTTCGTTGCCTTTGTCTTGGTTACTCATGGTTTCCTTCTTTCGTTGTTAGGTAATCGGAGACGTTATGGGGAAGCTCGCTATCCATTACGCCTGAGGTAATGAGCGAGCGCAGGTCGGATAGTCGCCAAACGGTTGTTCGTGGTCCGAGCCTGATGGGTCTTGGGAAACGGCCCGCCTTGATCCCTTCGTACCAAGCTGTCTTGGAGATAGGGATTAGGGCCGGAATGGGCGGTGTAGCGCTTCGATCCCCGATTATGTCGGGGAGTCTAAGCAAACGGTCTTGGCTGTTCATGACTGGTCTCACCTGAACTTAATTTTAGGTGACCAAAAGCATGGTGGGCAAAATGGGATACCGGGGCCGGAGTCCCAAACAAATTCCCGGGAGTAAAGACTCCTGGTTGGTATTTCTAGTTGATAATCGTGGGGTTGAGGTGTTGGATAGCCCGCATTTTCACTGCGTTATTTATTGAACCCGGAGTCATGACTCCAGGTTCCCAATTGGTCGGCTAAGAGGTCTGAGATGGCGTCTTGTGGCAGCCATGTTTCGCGTCTCCTCAGGACAGATGTTGTCTTAGGTATCTTGTCCGAATTTCTCAGCGGCCTTGAGGTTTTTGCGAAGCGTATCTGAATCAAAACGGAGTCCCATTAAGTCGGCCCACCTAACGATCTTACTGACCGTGTCCGGGTCGGTCAGTTCGAGCTTGTCCATCGTACTGATGACGTAAATAGTCTTATGTAATGCTTTCTCTTTGTTGTGGTTGATGGCTTCGGTGGACTCAGCTGTCGCAGGGCCGGTAGGCATAGCTATCTCAGAATCAATCATCGCCTGAATAGCTTTAGGCAGGCTGTTGTTGTGCTTCATCCAGTAGTCAATCCAAACTGTCCGGTGAACCTGATAATTAGGTTCCAGCATAGCCTGAGCTACGGCGTCGAGAATTGTGGCACCGAATCCGTTTACGAACCTTCGCAAAGTCTGATCGTTCCATTTTGCAGCAATCCCTGGGCAGCCCGGTAATCGACCGCACTCGAGAAGAGCGAAGGCTTGCCTCACGCTCCACATCCGATGCCCCCACCAATGTCTGATTGTGATGTCGGTCAATGCGAATTGATCGTCAGCCTGCTTCTCCATCTCTCAACTCCTCCAAATAATCGGCCCACCTCTGCATCATCTTGCGGCGGTCTTCGATGTGTTTTGTGCGGTTGTAAGCCCGCCCCAGTGAATCCCTGACGCGATGGGCCAGTTGATGTTCAATCAGGTGCGGTGGAAATCGTAGCGCCTCATCGAGAAGCGTGCGCGCGACTGCCCGGAACCCGTGAATGGTCATCCGGTCACCTTCGTAGCCCAGGCTCATGAGTGCGGCGCGTAGGGTGTTCTCGCTCATCGGGCGACCTTTGCCGCGATTAGCAGGAAAGACAAACTCGCCCCGACCGGTCAGTGGTCTTAACTCTTGGAGTAGCGTGAGGGCCTGTGTGGATAGGGGCACAATATGTTCGCTCTTTGTTTTGCTGATGTGAAACGCCCATTCAGCTTTCTCTAAGTCGATGTCGTCCCAACGCGCCTGACGTAATTCACCGGGTCGTACAAACACAAGGGGTGCCAGCTTGAGTCCGATACGGACCACCAGACTTCCATGGTAGCCATCAATGGCGCGTAGCAGTCTTGCCACGTCTGACGGATCTGTTAAGGCAGCCAAATGACCCGCTTGAACAGGCTTGAGGGCATCGCGCAAGTCTCGGGTTGGGTCACCGGGTATGCGGGCGGTGGCGACGCCGTAACGAAAGATCTTTCCGCAATACTGATAGACGCGATGAGCAGTCTCGATGGCGCCACGGTCTTCAATGCGTCTGAGGGTGGTTAATACATCCAGCGGACTGATCTCAGAAAACACGCTGTCGCCCAGCCAGGGTAAGAGATTCGCTTCGATACGACGCCACACGTAGGCAGCGTGGCGTTCTGTCCACTGGCTTCGGACGTTGAGGAACCACTCCTCGGCCACGGCCCCAAAGCTCTCTGCGTGGGTGGTTTGGAAATTATCTCGTCTCAGCTTACGTACTTCGCCGGGGTCGATACCGCGATTGAGTTGGTGACGCTGCTCAGCGTGTCTTTCGCGAGCTTCTTTCAAGCCCACATCGGGATAGACTCCTAAGGATAACGTCTTTCGCTTGCCCTGGAACCGAAAGTCGTGACGCCACCAGCGCGCACCGCTCGGCTTGATCAGTAAATAGAGACCCCTGCCGTCGGTCAGTCGCATTGGGCGATCAGTGGGGGTCGTGTTCTTGATTGTGAGGTCAGTGAGGCTCATGACAGTAACCCTTTTCCAAGAGGTTGGAGTTACTGTCAGAGTTACTGTCGGATTTTCTGGCTGTCAAAGGACGACAGCGAACGCCAGTGAACCATAAACACCCTACATATCAGATATTTATCATTCTAGCGGACGTCGCTGAACGTCGTTGAACGCCATAGAAGTGGAGGCGCCGGGAGTCGAACCCGGGTCCAGAAATGGTCCGCCGCTCGCATCTACATGCTTGTTTCGTGTTTTAATTTACCCCTAGCTACGCCCACGAACAGGCTGAGCATCGGGGGAGTTCAGTGAAAATCTCGCCGCCGGGTCCACCGAACAAAACCCATTGGCCAACCCACTGGCGTTGCGCCTATGAAGCCCCGTGGGTACTGACTCCAAAGACGGGTGAGAGGACTGCTTACGCAGCCATCGCCATTTCTACATCATCATTTGCAGATATAGTTTTTCAGCCGTTCTAACGCGGTG
>CALELH010000190.1 GCA_937902595.1 uncultured Myxococcales bacterium | reverse complement strand
GGCGCAGGTGCTGAAGGCGGCGCAGGCGGCGCAGGCGGCGCAGGTGGAGAAGGCGGCGCAGGTGCCGAAGGCGGCGCAGGCGGCGCGGGTGCCGAGGGTGGCGCAGGTGGCGCAGGTGCCGAAGGCGGCGCCGGTGGTGCCGGTGGAGACCAAGCTGACGCTGGGCCAGCTTCTGATGCCGATGGCGGCACGAGCCCCTCGGACAGCACCTCCAGCGATGACGGGGGCTGCTCTGCGGCAGGAGACACCTCGAATGCCGATGGACTCCTACTCCTTCTCGGGGTCTTCCTGGTCGGTTTTTGGCGCCGTCGTCGCAGCCGATAGTGCTCACCTAAAACCCCGTTTTTCGGGCCGGCGGGTCGATTATTCGGCCCGCCAATCACCAGCCCTACTCTCCTAGGTACATACGGGCCTCTTACTTTCCTTGATTCGCTCGTCGCGATTAGCGATAAGTCCCGACCACACTTGGTTTTTTGGTGGCGAAAAATGTCAAAGAGTAAGTTAGAGCGGGCTCTAGAAGAGCGCATCCTCGTCCTCGACGGGGCCATGGGCACGATGATCCAGGGGCATGACTTAGAAGAATCAGATTTTCGTGGTGAGCGCTTCGCTGATCACGACATGCCTTTGAAGGGCTGTAATGATCTCCTTGTCATGACCCAGCCTGAGATCATTGAGGGTATCCATCGTCAGTACCTTGAGGCTGGCGCAGACGTCCTAGAGACCAACAGTTTTAACGCTAACTCTGTGTCCATGGCTGACTATGGTTTAGAGGACATCGTATACGAGATGAACGTGGCGGCCGCTCGGATCGCGCGCTCAGCAGCCGACGCCATCTCGACACCAGAATGGCCTCGTTTTGTGGCGGGTGTACTCGGCCCGACGAATAAGACAGCGTCAATCTCACCTCGAGTTGAAGAGCCCGAGTATCGCGACATCACCTTTGATGAGCTCGTCGCGGACTATCGAAACGCGACTCGAGGCCTCCTAGACGGAGGGGCCGACGCGATCCTGGTTGAGACGGTCTTCGATACTTTGAACTGCAAGGCCGCGATCTTCGCCATCGAGGAGGTGAAGGCCGAGCGAGGGATCGACCTCGACATCATGATCTCTGCCACCATCACCGACGCGAGCGGTCGCACTTTGTCAGGCCAGACAGCGGAGGCCTTCTGGAACTCTGTACGGCACTGTCGTCCGATCACCATGGGCCTTAACTGTGCCCTCGGTGCGGAGCAACTGCGCCCCTACATTCAGAGCTTGTCGAAGGTCGTTGATGTGTTCCTGAGTGCTCACCCCAACGCAGGATTACCAAATGAGTTGGGCGGTTATGACCAGAGCCCAGAGTATATGGCTGAGCTGGTTGGAGAGTTCGCAGAGAGCGGATTGGTGAACATGGTCGGTGGGTGCTGCGGCACGAGCCCTGGGCACATTAAGGCTATCGCTGATGTGGTTCGGGACACCGCGCCCAGGCGTGTCCCTGAGCCATCAGGGGAGACCCAGCTCAGCGGCTTAGAGCCTCTCACGATCAACGACGCCAGCCTCTTCGTAAATGTGGGTGAGCGCACGAATGTAACGGGCTCGGCGAAGTTTTGCCGACTGATCAAGAGCGATGATTATGAGACCGCGCTCGATGTCGCCCGTCAGCAGGTCGAGAACGGAGCGCAGATCATCGACATCAATATGGACGAGGGCCTGATCGACTCCGAAGCAGCCATGGTGAAGTTCCTGCGTCTTGTCGCCTCAGAACCAGATATCAGCCGAGTACCAGTAATGATCGACTCATCGCGTTGGTCGGTCATTGAAGCGGGTCTGAAGTGCATTCAAGGCAAGGGGATCGTCAACTCCATCAGTATGAAGGAGGGTGAGGCTGTCTTTATTGAGCAGGCGGAGAAGTGTCGCCGTTATGGGGCCGCCATCGTCGTGATGGCCTTTGATGAAGATGGCCAAGCCGACACTCTCGAGCGGAGAAAAGAGATCTGCAGTCGCGCTTATCGTCTCCTCGTCGATGTCGTCAAGTTCCCGGCTGAAGACATCATCTTCGATCCGAACATCTTCGCTGTCGCGACGGGTATCGAGGCGCACGCGGACTATGGAACGGACTTCATCGAAGCGACTCGCTGGATTAAGGCGAACCTCCCTTCGGTGCTCGTGAGCGGCGGTGTCAGCAACATCTCCTTCTCATTCCGTGGCAATAACCACGTTCGCGAGGCGATTCACTCTTCTTTTCTGTACCACGCCATCGCAGCAGGGATGGACATGGGGATCGTCAACGCAGGTCAGTTGACTGTGTACCAAGACATTAAAGACGACCTCAAAGAAGGGATCGAAGACGTCCTCTTCAATCGCAAGCCCGAGGCGACAGATCGCTTGATCGATCTCGCCGCGCAGAGCACCGGTGTGGTCAAGCAGGCGAAGGCCGACGAGACCTGGCGTGAAGGGACCGTCGAAGAGCGCTTGAAGCACGCGCTGATAAAGGGAGACGCTCGCTACATTACTGAGGACACAGAGGAAGCGCGGTTGGCCGCGACTCGGCCACTCGACGTCATTGAAGGCCCGCTCATGGCCGGTATGAATGTCGTCGGTGACCTCTTCGGTGCGGGCCAGATGTTCTTGCCACAGGTCGTGAAGAGCGCCCGCGTGATGAAGAAGGCGGTGTCCTGGCTCGAGCCCTATATGGAGGAAGAGCGTAAAGCTGGGGGCGGACGCTCCCAAGCAAAGATACTCATGGCGACGGTGAAGGGAGATGTGCACGACATCGGTAAGAACATCGTCGGCATCGTACTCCAGTGCAATAATTACGAGATAATCGATCTCGGCGTGATGGTGCCCCCTCAAGACATCCTGAAGGCGGCTCGTGAACATGATGTGGATGTGATCGGTCTCAGTGGACTGATCACACCATCTCTGGATGAGATGGTTCATCTAGCCAAGGAGCTCGAGCGAGGTGAGTTCAATAAGCCTCTACTGATCGGTGGAGCGACGACGTCTGAGCTGCACACAGCGGTTAAGATCTCACCGAATTATAGTGGTTCTACGATTCACGTCACTGATGCGTCCCGCGCCGTGGATGTGGTCAGTCAGTTACTGAGCAAGGAGAAGCAGCGAGAATATACTGAGTCTGTGGCGTCAAGGTATGCCGATGTTCGTGCGGGTTACGTACAACGTGGTAATCGACGGCTGGCCAGCATCTCCGATGCGCGCGAGAACGCCTCTAAGCTCAACTTCGCGACTGTGGATACGCCCAAGAGGCTGGGCGTAATCGAATTTCCTAGTTACCCAATTGGGGAACTCATCGAGCGTATCGACTGGACACCCTTTCTCAGAACCTGGGAGCTGCCTGGGACCTGGTCCAAGGTTACGGATGAGACTGAGTCCGGTCGTCAGGCGTTGCAATTGGTCAAAGATGCCCAGGGGATTATCGCTGAGCTCGTGGAGCACGCCGAGTTCAAAGCAAAGGCGGTCTGCGGACTCTATCCGGCGAATCAGGTCGGCGACGATATTCATGTCTACACCAACGAAGACAGAGACGAAGTTCAGGCGGTTCTTCACACATTGAGACAGCAAGTACCTCGTCCCGCCGGCCGACCAAATATGGCCCTCGCAGATTTCATCGCCCCAGTCGGGACACCGGATTATATCGGAATGTTTACGGTAACAGCGGGTGTCGGGCTTGGCGGCCTCGTCGCCGCGGCTGAAGCGGATGGGGACGACTATCGCGCCATTATGCTGAAAGCGGTCGCCGATCGCTTGGCCGAGGCTCTCGCGGAGCGACTTCATGAGCGTGTACGCACTGAGTTTTGGGGGTACACGGAAGCGGAGGCCCTGGATAACGATGCGCTGATCGCGGAGAAGTATCGTGGCATTCGACCGGCACCCGGATATCCCGCGTGCCCTGATCACACGGAGAAGGGGACCATCTTCGAGGTTCTAGAAGCCGAGCAGAGGATCGGGGTTTCCCTATCCGAGCACTACGCGATGATGCCCGCGGCGAGCGTGTCAGGTCTATATTTTGCTCACCCAGACGCGCGTTATTTCGGTTTGGGTCGAATTGGAAAAGACCAGGTTGAGGACTATGCTGCCCGTAAGGGATGGTCGGTCAACGAGGCCGAGAAGTGGCTCGCTCCAAGCCTTGGCTACGAGGCCTAACCGGTCACCTGCTGTGGTAAAGGGTGTGGAGTAATTGAGCTTTCTTGGGTCGGACGCATGATCTCGGTATGGTAGCGTCCAGACAGATCATCTGAGTATCGAGAGAAGGTGAGACATGAAGACGAGTCAAGTGATTATCGGACTTGCCGCGACCATCGGTGTGCTTCTCATCGGTTGGTATCTTTATATGCAGCAGACGCCGACTTATAAGCGCACGTTCACACGCGGGCTTGAGGCGGGCACTCAGCAGGCAGGCGCTAAAGCTGCGACTAAGGCTGCGCCAGCAGTGAAGGTCGCGCCGGCAGTGGAGGCAGCGCCGGCGGTGAAGGTCGCCCCGGTAGTGGAGGCCGCGCCGGCAGCGAAGGTCGCGCCAGCAGCGAAGGTGGCCCCTGCAGCGGCGCCAGCGACTCCGGCCAAGCAGCCCGCGGCTCCCGCCACAAAATAGTCTTAAGGGCTCTTGAGTCGCCTCAGCATATTCAAGACGGCTGGGTGATTGGGAAAGAGCTTTTGAGCTTTCAATACAGTGATCGATGCCTGGCGTAGATCGCCATTTTGACGATGTAACTCTGCTAAATCTAGGTAGCCCCTGAGATCTTCTGGGGCGACCTTAATCATGGTGGTCAGATGGGTTCTAGCCTCATCGATCCGGCCAGCCTGGGCGTCGAGACGCGCGAGCATCCAGTATCCCACCGCAAACTTTGGGTTGCGTTCGATGGACTTCAGATAGAACTCTCTGGCCGTCTTGGGGTCGCGTCTCGCGAGGGCGAGGGTCCCCATGTTTGCGTACATCATTCCCTTTGAGCCATCCCTGCGTAAAGCCTCTTTAAACCAGCGTTCGGCTTCGTCCAGACGACCACGCTGCAGCAGAAGATATCCACGATTACTGGCGGTCAACGCGACGCTTGGAGCTAAGGCGTCAGCGCGATCGTAAGCACGCTCTGCGTCATCCAGTCGACCGAGTTTGAGTAAGGCGTTC
>CALELH010000189.1 GCA_937902595.1 uncultured Myxococcales bacterium | reverse complement strand
GTGCGTGCTGCTCAAAGAATCGCAGCGTTGGCGGCGAAGGGTGAGCTGCTACCGGCTGATATTGATGAGAGTCACTTGATGGAGGCTCTCTCGACGCGAGAGTTGCCCGATGTTGACCTACTGATACGAACGTCTGGTGAATTACGTCTATCCGGTTTCCTCCCTCTGGAGGCCTGCTACGCGGAGCTTGTCTTCATTGAGAAGCTCTGGCCTGAGTTTGCCGAGGCCGATCTCGATGAAGCTATGGAGAACTTTAGTGGACGTCAGCGACGGTTTGGCCTGACCTCGGATCAGCTTCAAGCGTCTGCCTAGGACAGCCCATCTTACTGACGGCTAGGGCCGAACAGAATCTCCGGTATGCAGTGAGTTTGTGGGTGCGCAAGAGCCCTCACGTGAGTATGGTTTCGTCCCGCTCAGCAACTTGGGAGGTGCCCCTTGCGTCGTCTGATCTTACTCTTTGTTCTTGGAACCGCGACAGCCTGCGTCGGGGCTAAGCCAGCGGTGAAGGCTCCAAAGGTGGTTCAAGTTCCATTTGATCCACCGGTCGCTCAAGAACCGGAGAGCTTCGTCGGCGAGTTACCCGGAGCCAGCGCGATCCTCATTACGAACGCGACTTTACTGACAGCGCGTGATGCACAGCCTCGGATTAACGGTGGCTGGATCAGACTGGATGCGGGTCGAATTACTGGTCTCGGTGACGGGACGCCGCCACCGGCTAATGGGGCGCGCGTAGTTGACGCCGCGGGCCGGTTTGTGACCCCGGGCTTTATCGACACCCACAGTCACCTAGGGGTTTACCCGACACCACATGTTTGGGCTCACGGTGATGGGAACGAGATGACGAACCCGATCACAGCAGGGGTCAGAGCGGAAGAGGCGTTTTGGCCCCAGGACCCCGGCATTCAGCGCGCCGTGGCCGGCGGGGTCACGACGATCCAAGTGCTGCCTGGGAGCGGGAATCTCATGGGTGGGAGAGGAGTCGTCTTGAAGCTCCATCCCAGGCGCTCAGCGCGGGCGATGCGATTTCCGGGCGCGAAGGACTCTCTTAAGATGGCCTGCGGGGAGAACCCCAAACGAGTCTATGGCAAGCATCGTCGGTCAATGCCGATGAGCCGGATGGGCAATATCTTCATGATGCGCAAGACTTGGGTTAAGGCGCGTCGCTATAAGCATGACTGGGACACCTGGCGAGCGAACCCTGAGAAGCTAGAGAAGGGAGCTATCGTAAAGGTCAAGCCACCGAAGCGTGACCTCGTGATGGAGACCCTGGCTCGCGTCTTAGACGGCGAGATCTTGGTACATATCCACTGTTATCGCGCGGATGAAATGCTTCTTCAGTTGAAGCTCGCTCAGGAGTTTGGGTTCAGGGTTCGATCGTTTCATCACGCCGTCGAGGCGTACAAGATTCGAGACGTCTTGGCTCGAGAAGGTGTGGCGGTGAGCACATGGGCTGATTGGTGGGGGTTCAAGATAGAGGCATACGACGCGATCGAGCAGAACTTGGCGTTGCTCGCGGAGTCCAGTGCTCGAGCGGTACTGCATACGGATAGCGCAGAGGGGATTCAGAGAATGAACCAGGAGGCGGCGAAGGCCTACTGGGCGGGTCAGCATGCCGGTCTAAAGCTGAACGAGCATCAGGCGCTCAAGTGGATCACCATGAATCCAGCGTGGGCGCTCGGTATTGAGGACCAAACGGGTAGCTTAGCGGAAGGGAAAATGGCGGACGTTGTCGTTTGGGATCGTAACCCTATGAGCGTGTATGCCAGCGCAGACCTTGTCTTCGTTGATGGGCACCTCCGACATGATCGACAAGGTGATGGCGCGACATGGAGTGACTTCGAGGTAGGGCAATGAACATGATCTTCTTCGCTGTCTTGGCGATCGTCGGCGGAACAGTGCACACCGTCTCAGGGCCCCCACTGGAGGGGGCGACCGTACTCGTAGAGGATGGTCGCGTAACGGCGGTCGGAATCGATATAAATATTCCGTCTGGGGCGGAGCGCATCGACGCGACTGGGCACATCGTTACGCCTGGTCTCTTTGATGCTTGGACGGGTTTAGGCTTGGTCGAGATCTCTGGCGTAGACCACACAAATGACGCTGATGATGGCCGTCCGCATTCCATTAGGGCGTCACATCGAGTCGTTGATAGTTACAATCCTGAGAGCTCTCTCATATCGATTCAAAGAGCGCACGGTCTCACGAGCGTTGGCATTATGCCGCGTGGAGGAGTTATCTCTGGGCAGGGAGCTGTATACGATCTTGGTTCTCGGCGCGCGGTGCGTGCACCTGTAGGCTTTGTTGCTCATTTTGGAGCACGCAGCGGTGGAAGTCGAAGCGCGACCTTGGCGAAGCTCAGAGAGGTGATCACTGAAGCGCGTTTTTACGCAGCCAATAAGAGCTCCTACAGGCAAAATAGGACGAGGCCGCTCAGCCTGGGTCATGTTGATCTTGCCGCGCTTACTCCTCTGGTCAGAGGTAAGGTCCCCATCCTACTTAGAGTCAATCGGCGGGTTGATATCGTTCGCGCCCTCGATTTCGCACAGGAGATGAAGGTTAAGCTCGTCTTGGTCGGTGGCGCTGAGGCGTGGCTAGAGGCATCTCGAATCGCCGAGGCGGGCGTGGGGATTATTCTCGATCCCTCCTCAAACGCTCCATCGAATTTTGACTCGATACGATCACGATCTGATTCAGCAGCGCTTCTGGAGAAGGCCGGTGTGCGGGTCGCGATCAGTACATTTTCTAGTCATAACGCTCGAAAACTGAGGCAGTGGGCGGGCAACGCGGTGAGGGCAGGCATGTCCCATGAGGCGGCCTTAAGGGCAGTGACACGCAGTCCAGCCGAGCTTCTCGGTGTGTCGGATCGTGGGGTCATTCAGCCCGGTAAGGTCGCCAACCTCGTCATATGGTCAGGAGATCCCTTCGAGTTTTCTACTCGAATCCTGAGGGTTCTTCTTGCGGGGAAGCCTATCGATCTTAAGCATCGTCAGCGCGCATTATTTGACCGGTATCGAACACTGCCAACCTCTCGCTAACAACAGGTTCGATCCTGGCTCTATTATTTGCTATAAGGCGCTATCTTGAGCACGAGCGCCGGCGCGCCGTGTAGATTTTCGACGCAGCGAGGAGGCGGCTTTAAATGAGTGGGGATTTCACACCAGGTCTTGCGGGAGTTGTAGCGGCGCGTTCAGCCATCGGCTGGATCGACGGATTAGAGGGCGTTCTGCGGTACCGCGGCATTAGGATCGAAGATCTCGCGGAGCACAGCACCTTCGAAGAAGTGACCTATCTCCTTCTGTTCGGTGAGCTTCCATCTGCTGACGCGTTGGCGAAATTCGACGGTGACCTCAAAGAAGCTCGCGCGCTTCCGCAAGGTGTTATTGAGATTCTTCGGTGCCTTCCTAAGGACGGTCACCCAATGGTCGCTCTACAGACAGGCGTAGCTGCTCTCGGTACCTTCTATCCTCAGATGGACGTGACCGATAGAGACGGAAACCGACAGGCGGCTCTACGCATGATCGCTGGTATTCCGACGATCATCGCTGCCTTTGATCGGATCCGTAAGGGTGAAGAGGTCATCGCCCCTGACTCTTCTCTCAATCATGCTGCGAACTTCATATACATGCTGTCCGGTGAACGTCCTGACGCCAAGGTGACGCGTCTCGTTGATGTATGCCTTGTTCTTCACGCTGAGCATGGCTTCAACGCGAGCACCTTCACCGGTCGAGTCGTGGGCTCGACATTAGCGAACCCATATTCGACCATCGCCGGCGCGATCGGCTCGCTCTCAGGCCCGCTTCACGGTGGTGCTAATGAGCGTGTGCTTCACATGCTGCGTGAGATTGGATCTGCTGACACTGTACCTGGCTTCTTGGAAGAGATGATCTCGACCAAGCAGAAGATCATGGGCTTGGGTCACCGCGTTTACCGGGTAAAGGATCCACGAGCTCAGGTCCTCCAGGGGATGGCAGCAGATTTGTTTAGCAGCCACGGTTCGACCCCTCTCTATGACATCGCGCATTGTTTGGAAGAGGAGGCCGCTCGCCGACTGGGCGCTAAGGGGATCTACCCGAACGTCGATTTCTATAGCGGCTTGGTATACGAGAAGCTCGGAATTGAGGTGGACCTTTACACTCCTTTGTTCGCGATCGCTCGTGTTTCCGGGTGGACTGCGCATTGGCTAGAGCAGTTAGAAGACAATCGTATTTACCGCCCGACGCAGCTGTATGTTGGTCACAATGACGCAGCCTATGTGCCGATGGCGGATCGCTAATCAGTGGGAGCCAGGTGGACGCCTTTGAATTCTATTCTAAGCTGCCTCGTGCAGTCCCTGGAGCGACAAGCTTCACCTCGGCCTATCTGAGCACGATTAAGCTTCGTCCATCGGATCGTATCCTCGATCTGCACTGCCGTACTGGTGAGAGAGCGGTGTGGGTTTCCCGATCCCGAGGCTGTCGAGTCGTCGCCGTAGACGAGGACGAGCGCTTCTGCGCAGAGGTTCTTGAGCGGTCCAAGGACGGGGGTTCGGCGAATAAGGTCGATTGCGTCGCGTCCGGGTATCTCGATCTTCCTTTTGAAGACGAAACATTTACCCTCGTTATCGCGGAGTGGGCAGCGGCTCGGACAGGCCTCTGTCAGGGTATAGACGCGTGGCGCCGCTTAGTACCAGTAGGTGGTTATGTCGCGATCTCTTATCCTGGAGTTATCAATAAAGACGCGCCACTTGAGGTCCGTGGGCCTCTCGAGCAGCGGATGGTAGAGCCTATGTGTACTCTCGGTGAGTACCATCAGGTCATTAAGGGCCGCGGTTTCGAGATCGTGCATCAGGCCCCTCTGGATCAAGAGTTGTGGGAGAATTTCTATACGGACGCGGTTCGGCGTGCGTGGACCCTCTCGACAACAGAGGCAGGTCGAATTGTGACAGGGCCTTTGATGGCCAAGACTGTACCGAATGACATCATTCAAGAGGTCTTGGAAGAGGCTCACTGGTATCGACACGTAGGACGCGGCCGCGTCTTTCTCCAGTCGATGCTGCTAAGAAGAGTTCAGTAAGTTTATTTTTCGGGAGCGTTGGAATGAGAATGAGCAAGATTACGCTTGTCGGCGTCGTGTTGGCTTTGGCCGCAGGCTGCGAAAGTGGCTCATCGGGTTCACCGGTAATTATGCCGGACGCGATGGTGCGCATGGTCAGCGCCGATATGGGGAGCGCGGCGGACGCTGCCTCAATGAATCAATTGGATGGTTCCGTCATCGATGCCGGAGTCAGCTCCGACCAAGGTGGTGTGAGCGTTGATGATTCGGGCCTCCCGGTCGTCGACACTTGTGAACAAATCTGCGCGCTATACGAGACCTGTGATCGTCTCGATATATGGCCTAACCGGAGCGCTGCTGCGTGTATGGAGGCGTGCGAATCAGCATCGGACCTAGAGAACTTCAGTCGCTATCAGCTCTGTTTGCAGACAACATCTTGCGATCGACTGCAGGAGTGCCGGTTACCTCAACGTCCCCGTCCAACCTGCCCACAGGTCTGCGCGACCCTCTCAGAGTGTGAAGCGGATCTTCGTCTACCTGCAGGCCTGCCTGAAATTACAGATTGCGAGGACGCATGTAACACGCCTTCCATCGCCGCTGATGTGCGTCAATGTGGCGAAGCATATGTTGCCGACGCCGAGGCCTGTGATGAAGAGACCTTCGCTCTGTGCTTACTTCGGGAGCAGGCATCAGATTGTGCTCGAATCTGTGAGCGAGAAGCGGAGTGTAGCGGACTCGAAGATGTCGTTGACTGCGCTCTCGAGTGCGTGAACCGACCTGAGTCTGAGGATCCAATCGTTCGGCGTCGCGCTCGGTTTGCTGCGACGTGCGCGGAGCGTGCGGGGACATGTGAAGAATATCTGGAATGTAGTCAGCCAGAGGTAGCGGGCGTTAATCCTGATGACGTCGCCGCCCTTTGCGAGGCGGACGCCATGTGCGGATTCTTCGGCGATGAGTGTCCACCCAGGGCAGAGGGCTTGCTGCTGTCCATCTCGGTGGACGCGAGAAACTGTATGGGAGCCCATCTACAAGACCAGTGCGGGGAATCTCCCTTACCGTGCATCCGACCAGGCGTGCCAGTCATAGAGACGTGCGACGAGTACTGCGCGGTGAGCTCTCTGTGCGGCCAATTGCCCGATGGTCTTCTTGAGCTTGAATGTACTGCTCAATGTCGGTCGGCCGTAAATGATGGGGCCCTCAATGCGCTCGCTCCATTTCGCGTTGGCTTACGTTGTGCGTATGCAGCGAGCTGCGCAGATTTTTCAGAGTGTGTCATGGAGGGTGGGCGTGGAGACGTTAGCTGCGAGGCACATTGCGGGGCTAGGGGTGAATGTCAGGCGGGAGATGATGCTGTCTGCC
>CALELH010000188.1 GCA_937902595.1 uncultured Myxococcales bacterium | reverse complement strand
TTCTTGGATGATTCTGACCAGCAGTATCGAGACTCTCGCGATTCGATCTTTTCGCTCCCTGATCTTCCAGCCGGTGTCCCCTGGGGAGTCATTGGATATGGAGCGCTGGCCCTGATGGCATACGCTCTATTCCGGTCTTAACACCGCTTCCTTAACCAAGGACACTACACAATGGCGGCCGCGTGCTCGCTTCATCCTTTGATGCTTTTCGTGGACGTCCATACCATCAAGTCGCGCTTCAAGCTCATCTACCACATGGGAAGGCGCGATATTCTGAACACCCGCTAACGACACTGCAATACCTAGGAGCTGCGCACTCAGCTGTTCTGACTTCTGAGCCTCAAAACGGCTACATGCCACCATCATTGTCTCTATCTTGCGCCCCACAATCGCCTGGTCACGCTCCGAAAGCCTAGCTACTGACCCAGTCGAACATGCCGTCGCTAGCGCCCTTCCACCGTCGCTCAGCGCCGCATCCACCCCATACAGGTTGGTCGATCTAGACCCATACTCAAACGCGCCTCTAACAACACGCCACAGCGTTGACACTGGCCACCTCGTGCGCTGCTTTGACCGTCCTGGTGATTTATGGGCCATCCATGAGCGAGTTAGATACCCCCAAATGGCCCGTATACAGCCCGCTACCGACTCAAGCGATCTCCCCGCCGACTTTATGACATCGAACTGCTCCAATGCCTTCGAACGCAATTGGAACTCCACCCTAACGACCCGGCTGCCATCCCATCCAAAAGACCGCCAAACGTCCTCTATAAACCTCTTCTTTGGCGCCCCTTTCAATTCCTCCGACTTATCGTAAACCCTCGCTGCTATCTCGCCCTTTCCAACTGAAATCCCGGTCTTGCGAGCCCCCCTATAATACGTTGCTTCCGCTCTATGTTCGCCAAATGTCTCACCTTCAAGCCGGTGAACCTTATCTACTCCTAGGCACTGCATAATCTCGCTCAGGAGCTTTGATGCGCCTCTAGTACAACTAGTAGATGAGACAAGACGCCGAAGATCGACCATCTGTTCGTCTGTGACCCACGCACCCCCCTTCGACCGCGCTGCACTCCATTCTACACGGTGTCGAGCCCTGGTGACCACATGGTCAAGTCTCGGGATTTCAGCCCCTACAAGATCTGCATGGAGGTCTATCCTAGACACCTTTGGCCGTTCAGGGGCTGCGGAATCCCTCATAGCGGCTATTCTCGACACTAGCCTACCCACCGCATCAACAAGCCCCTCAAGATGCAGGCATGCCGCTCGGAGGACGGCCATAACCTCACCAGACCGCTTTAGGCTCAGGTGCCAGTCGGCCCCCGAGATAACCCAGGCGAATCCGTTAGATCCGCCAAATGGCATCACCTCCAGAAGGTGCCCGCCCCACTCAAGGTATCTATCTGCTTCAATCTCTGCCTTTTTCATCGTGTCTAGTTTATCAACCCAATGTCCACTCCATGCTCCGACCGACGGGAACCATAGAGTTAGCCAGTCCACCCCCCTATAGATTACGTTTGGCATGGGAAAACCGTTTCATACTCACCATTATGCAGTGCCGCGCGTCTGATATCGCCAACGGTTCCCGACTTATTTCTACGCGCACGCGCCTTTGCGTTCGACCGTTTGAGTTCCGAGATTGCCTCTTCGATGTCCCGGCTTCTTTCCGGTGGCGCGAACTCCGGGTGTCTCTTCGTCGGCATGCTTACCCCGTACCGTGACTCGATCCATTCGTCTTCGGCGATGCTCATCCCCCACGCCCCGAGTTGGGGCACCCCTTGACGTGTGGGGCAGTGCTGCCCCGTGAGCAAATGGGGCACACCTGCGAGGGCTTACCGCCAGACTTCTCTTTTCCTTTGCTAGCCACGGTCTCCCCCTATCGTCTCCATATCGAAATCGTGGGGGGTTGTACGGTTTTTGATCCATCTCATCGGCGGTTCCCTTATGGCTGTGTTTGATAAAGGTATCCTGGTGAAATCGCCGCCCGCAACTGAGCACAAATGACACACCATCATTTAGACCGAGG
>CALELH010000187.1 GCA_937902595.1 uncultured Myxococcales bacterium | reverse complement strand
TTGTTCAACATCCCCTTCGTGGGGTGGTCTATGTGGCTCAGCGGCGACATCCCCATCGTGCGAGGCGAGAAGTCTTCCATCAAGGACGCCGTCAGTCGGTGTCGGGAATACCTCGCCCGCGGTGTACCGGTGATCATCTTCCCCGAGGGCACACGCTCTGAGACCGACGACCTCTTGCCCTTCAAGGAAGGCGCCTTCCGCTTGGCCATCGAGGAGGGCGTACCTATTTTGCCCATCGCCGTCGAGGGCACGAAGACCGCGCTCGCGAAGCATGACTGGCGCTTCGACTACGCGAAGGCGCGAGTCACCGTTGGGACACCGATATCGACGGACGGGATAACCGACGATGATATCGAAGCACTTATGGAAGAGACGCGGGAGAGTATTCTCTCGCTCCGCGCTGATCTCCGCGCCCACCTAGCCAATGAATCCGGTGAGTAACCGCTAGTCAGCGCTTAAGGACTCGAGCTCTTCCCAGCGGGCGTAGAGGGTAACCAGCTGAGCATCGATCGCCTCAAGTCGAACATTTAGGGCCGAAACCTCATCTCCACGCTCCTGGTAGAGCGCAGGGTCTGCCAAGCGTTCATGGATCTCCGACTGCTCCTTCTCAAGAGACTCGATCTCCAACGGGACCGCCTCGAGCTCTTCGCGCTCTTTAAAGCTTAACTTGCGGGACTTCGGTTTCGTCTCCGCGACCACTCGCTCTTTGGAGTTCCCTTTGCTGGGACCGCTCTCTTGAACGTCGGGGCGCTGACGGAGCCAATCGTCATACCCACCCACGTAGGTGCGAGCGCGCCCGTCAGCGTCGAAGGCGATGGTGCTAGTGACGACATTATTTAGGAACTCACGGTCGTGGCTAACCAAGAGCAGCGTCCCCTCGAACTCTAGGAGGATCGTCTCCAGCAGCTCTAGGGTCTCCGCGTCGAGATCGTTGGTGGGCTCATCGAGGACCAAGACGTTCGCCGAACGAGTAAATAGGCGCGCTAAGAGCAACCTGTTCTGCTCTCCGCCAGAGAGATTCTTTACGGGGCTGCGAGCCCGATGCGGCGAGAAGAGGAAGTCTCGCAAGTACCCAATGACGTGGCGGGGACGACCGTTGACCACGACGGTGTCATTCCCCTCCGAGACGTTGTCTTGAACCGTCGCCTCCATATCGAGCTGGTCCCGCAGCTGATCGAAATAGAGGACCTCTAAGCGCGTCCCAAGCTTCACCGAGCCAGCCTGAGGCTCGAGGTCACCCAGCAGGACTCTTAGAAGCGTCGTCTTACCGCAGCCGTTCGCCCCGATGAACCCCACACGGTCACCGCGCATGATGGTCGTCGAGAAGTCCTCAACGATGGGGTCGTCTCCCCAAGCGAAGCTCAAGCCCTCCGCCTTGACGACCTCTCTACCGGACTTCTCAGCGGACTGTAGCTGCAGCTTGGCCTGGCCGATTCGCTCGCGACGCTCACCACGCTCGACCCTCAGGCGCTTGAGGGCGCGGACTCGACCTTCATTACGGGTGCGCCTGGCCTTGATCCCCTGGCGAATCCAAGACTCCTCTTCGGCGAGCTTCTTGTCGAATCGACCCCATTCAGCGAGCTCGGCCTCCAGCGCAGCCTGCTTTCGCTCCTGATAGAGATCGAAGTCACCAGGCCAACTGGTGAGGTTTCCTCGATCCAGATCGATGATCCGAGTCGCTACCTTTCGTAGAAACATCCGGTCGTGGGTCACGAAGAGGAGCGCACCGGGAAACCCCTGGAGGAAACCCTCCAACCAAGTGATCGCCTCGACGTCGAGATGGTTAGTGGGCTCATCCAGCATCAGCACCTGAGGTTTCGAGATGAGACACTTAGCCAAGAGAACTCGGCGCTTCATACCGCCGGAGAGGGACTCGAATCGAGCCTCCTTGTCCAGCTCGAACCGGGCGAGATGATTCTCGACCTGCTGCTGAAAGTCCCAGCCTTGGCATTCGTCGATCTTTTCCTGAATCACCTCGAGCTGAGACAAGCGGGCGGGGGTGGGGTCGTCGACTAAAGATAAGCTCAGCGCCTCATACTCAGCGACGAGACGTGCGGCCTCGCCATGGCCCTCGGAAACGACCTCGAAGATCGTACCGACGATGTCCTCCGGGACATCCTGCTGCAGATAGGCGATTCGGGTGTCGGGGGCTGTCTTAAGGCCACCACTGTCGGGCTGTAGAGCGCCGGCGATGATCTTCATGAGGCAAGACTTGCCCTGACCGTTCCTGCCGACGAGACATACCCGCTCTCCGGACTCGATGTTGAGATGAACCCCATCGAGAACCGGACCAGCGCCGAAAGACAGAGAGACATCCTGTAGTTGAAGTAAGGCCATGAGCCGCTCTTACGACACAGCGTCACTCGGAGGGAAGGACAATCGTATTCCTGATGCCTCCGGCGACGATTACTTCGCAAAACATCTGGCCCTCTTGCCAGGTTAGACATCGCGGCGGTTCTCAAAGAGTGAAGGGACCCAACCGGGGGGACCGACGGCATTTAAGCGCCGTCACTGATTTGGAGTAAGAGATCATGATCGCCCAAGATGAGAGACGATCCCCACGAGTAGACCAACCCGACCGCGTGATCACCTCGCTAGAGCCTCGAAAATCCCTGCGCCGCAGACGACGGCCGGAGTCGTCTATCGCCGACTCAAGCGAGATGATCCTAACTCGAAGCACCAAGGCGATCTGGGTTCTCATGAGCGGGACCGCTCTGGCGTTGTCTCAGCTCAGCAAGAATATACCGAGAGATGATCAACGCGTGGTTAGCGCACTGTCAGACCAGCTATCGATTCTAGCCGTGCGATTTCGTCTCAGCAGAGCCGGCGTTGACAGACTGATTATCTTGAGCAGTATTCTCAGGAAAGTCTGCGCCGCCCGTAGATATATTCATCAACACCAGCTGACCAATACAGGCGATAAGGAGACGCTTCGACGCGCGGTGCTCGGGTTGACTCGACTCCAGCGATATATCGACGGCATCGAAACCAAGCCCTACTCGCACCATCGCCGAACTCATGGTGGGCCGCGTCCCCGTGATCGGTCGCTTATAAAACCGTACCGCGAGACGCCTGACAGATTGCTCGTTCAACATAGTTGAGCAACTTACTGACGGCCCAAAAACCATAAGACAATATGTGTGCGTCTTGAGTTGGACTGCTTAATGTTTCAACGGGAGGAACTTATGCGGAACCATCTTCTGTTTTCCATCAACGCCTACGTCGTCGTCCTGGCGCTTGTCGCGCTGACCACCAGTCAGGCCTACGCTGAGCCTACACAGCGAGACACCAAAGCCACTAAGGTCAAGAAGCCGACCAAGGCTAAGAGCGCGCGGGAAGACAACGGTCAGCGTATAGGATGTCGATCGGGTGACCAGTAACGACCTCGTTGGCCAAATGCAGTGCGAACTCAAGCGAGGTAAAGGGGCCGTCTGCCGCAGTAAATGCGTGAACGTTGACCTCTTCCCCTACTCTAGGAGCGTCTGCCGCTCACTCAAGAAGAAGGGTAAGTACGTTCACTAGGTCTCGGCGATCTGCTAGTCACCTATCCCCACCACCGTGGCAGGCACCGAGGCGATCTTCAAACACACGCTGATGGCGTTGCAGTCCAATTCGCACTCTTCAGAGAGCGTACCATCCGGCGCCATGATCAAATCGAATCCACCCAAGACAAAGGCCACTAAGGGCACGAGGATCTCCGGGTCTCCTACCAGGAGTCCACCCGCCTGCTCGCAAAAGTCTGGCGGTGATGGAGCGCCGCAGGCCGTCTGCACGCCCAAGAGAATTTGAGTGATCCCTTCCGTGGTGAGATATCCCGTGATCATTCCATCCGTCAGTGAGACCCCCTCGGGGGTCACAGAGATCCCGGCCGAGATGAGCGTCTGGGCCATGGAGAGGTTAATGGGCACCCCTTCCACGGGGACCGTAATGTCAAAGTTGCCTACATCGGTCTCCAACCTCTCGCACGTTGTAGACGCCTCGAGACTGACTCGAGGCTCTCCATTGGGATCGTCTCCCTCGAAGCTCTCGGGATCGATGAGGAACCGTCCTTCGTCGTCCTGATCGCCATTGTAGAAGTTGAGACGTACGGAGCTCACTTCATTCCCCGTCTGTCCTGCAGACCATCCCGCAAACTCTCCCATTAAGATGGTCTCGATACGGCCATTTGCGTCCTCACGAACGCTGGAGTCGAGATCCAGCATGAAGGTCGTCATGAGATTGGAGAGACCCGACCCGACGTTTCGTCCGACCACATCGCAGCCACTGGCGCGCGCGTCATCTGCGTTGGCGGGAATCACAAATTGATTTATCCGCGTGAGCGGGCCGAAATCCCCCACCGACTCCGCCGGCAAAGGCGCGGTGTCCTCTTCACACTCCACCGGAGGAACAACCTCACCTACATCAACCTCGACGGCTGCGTCTGGAATGACCTCCATGTCGATCTCAACGGCGACGTCAGGAAGCTCGACATCCTGCACCGGTGTGGCGTCAACGATCCCCGTGTCCAGTTGAATCATCCTCCGCTGTGCGTCGGGCATAGATTCAGCCTCATTGGACGGCGATGAGTCATCGCAGCCAGCAGCGAGAATGGTGATGACAAGACATAAACCGACAGAGACGCGAGACCCCAGCATCATATTGATCCTCCTTAACCCGCACGCAGCAAATACCAGTTCTGTCTAGCCGTCAATATGCGTCGCCTTAAGAATTGATATGTCGTCGGTGCCTGCCGAGTGGTCGGCGATGCTTCCTAGGTCGAAACCGACACAAGGGGGCAACAAAGACAGACCAAGAACTATGGAAAATTGATCGACGTAATTGTTGATCGAACCCAGTCTAGTCAGACTAAGATACCCTCAGGGAGGGAGCGGTCTTTTTATGGAGAGATGGATGCAAAGAGCACTCACAGCCCTGTGCGTCATGGCCACACTGATTGGCTGCGCCGCTGGCAATGGCGACGAGGACGTAGAGTGTATCTTCTCAAGCGAATGCCCTGAAGGTCATCGATGTCGAATGGGTGCGTGTATCCTGGACGGCTCAGGGGAGTGCCCACCCGGTCAAGTAGCGGGGCCCGATGGCTGCGAGATGAGCTCGCAGTGCCGTACCAATGATGACTGCATCGGCGGACGCTGCGTCAGCGGTGAGTGCTTCGTCAATGACTGCGAAGATGGTGATGAGCGTCCCTGTGACGAAGGCGGCTGTGCGCGGATACAGATCTGTCAAGGCGGGGTGTGGCGACCATGCAGTGTTGGGCGACCCCTAGATGGAGGCATCTGCGACACCGATGGTGGATTGGATGGAGCAACAGACGCCTCGTCGCCGCAAGATGTGGGCGTCGGCAGCGATGTTGGAATCGACCTCGACGCGGAGACGCGACCAGACGCTGAATCGCGAGCCGATGTGGCAGTAGACGCCGAGCCGGCGGTGGACGCAGAGCCTGACCCAGACGCCGGGCCACCTGGACCAAGAAATGACCGCTGCGTGGGGGCTGGACGTTTGCTGGGCAATGGAATCCGGAGAGTTCAAGGAGACACGAGAGGGGCAGCACGAGAACGGGGAAACGCAGCGGACGTTTGGTATCGATTCACTCTTGATGCACCTGCGAACGTAGAAGCCCTGCTCCAAGGCATCGGTCAGTGGGACACTTTCCTCTATCTGTACCGGGGTGATTGCGACGATCTCACCCTGATCGCGTCCAATGATGACTTCGAGGGCATTGGACAATCCCAGATCTCCGAAGAGGCGCTAGTTGCTGGGACCTATCATCTCCTGGTCTCTGGATACGATGAAGAGGATGTCGGCGCCTTTAATTTGACCATCTCCTTCGAGCCTTTCGTGGTGGCCAACGACACCTGCGCCGAGGCGAGCGTGCTCCAGGCGGTTGGAGAACAGAGGCGGGTCGGAGACACCACAGGCGCAGTCCGAGATTATGGGCCCATCGGTCGCAGCGGCGATGTTTGGTATCGGTTTCGGCTCAATGAACAGACGAGCGTCAGGGCGCTCGTGACCGGTGAAGACAACTGGGACACATATATTTACCTGCTTCGCGGGCGCTGCGACGACCTGGAGCGAGTCGCCTTTAACGATGACTTCAATGGCGTCGGTCGGTCACAGATCCAAGAGTTCGGTCTGCCTGAAGGTGAATATTTCATCGTGGTTACTGGGTTCAGTAATGGACATTCCGGTCCCTTTGACCTCGCCGTCGACTTCACAGAAGCGCGCCAGTTCAATAACGCCGTATTTATGGCTACCCACAACTCGTACTCCGGTGGAGATCGAGGCACCATCGATGAGCAACTCAATCTAGGTGTGCGTCTACTTGAGCTCGATATCCACGACGACGATTATAACGAGATCGGCGACTTCAGAGTCGGTCACGATGGACCTGGTGACGAGGTCGCGCGAGGTGGAGGGAACCCAAATAACGACCGGCTGGGCACATGGCTATCGACCATCCGACGGTGGATGGACGCGCATCCCGGGCACACCCCCATCACCATCGTCATCGATGTCAAAGATGACCTAATAGACAACCGCTCCTTCGACGACGGCAATCTCGCGGCGCTCAACGCTAGACTAGCGACTCACTTTGGAGAGCATATCTTCGCGGCGGGTGAGATGGGTCCACGGGGCGATGATTGGCCATTCGTCGGGGCCCTCGGTGGGAAGGTGATCACCGTTCTATCCGGGCGCGCCAACGAGCGACGCGCCTATCGCGCTGATGAGGGGCATAACGCCGCCGTAGCGATCAATCGTAATGGTCAGGTCGTGGAAGTACACGATGATGGTCGAGATGATCTCTGGTATTGGAGCGGCACGATGAACGCCGCGACCGGTGAGATCGAATGGAGCGGTCACGCCCGGTATGAGTCAGGTAGAACTCCTGCGGTCGCGATCAATGACGAGGGCGTCGTCGTAGAGGTCCACCAGAGCGATAACGCGCGCACCTTATGGTATCGAGTCGGCCAGCTAAGAGACGATGGCACGGGCATCGACTTTGGAGACAGCCATCGTTTTGATTCCGGGATCCTCCCATCCATCAGCTTCACGGCGGGCAATATGGTTCGGGAGATTCATCAGAGCGAAAATAACGATCAGCGGTGGCAGAACATTGGGGTCGTGAATGTGGCCACCCGGACCATCGAGTGGGACAATAACGTGCGCACCAACGATCCCTTCTATAGTCGGAATCGGGCGACGGTGCGCATCGGCGGTGAACAGCGGTTCGTCTCGGTGTCTTCGCGCGAGGCGGACAATCACCTTCGGTACTCGACCAATGACGTGAATGACCGCCCAATTCGCTACGCACCCGTCATGTTCGTAGAGGCACAACAGGGAGAGGATGACCTCGTAGATGAGAACACCCACTTCTTCGCCATGAGCGCCACCAACGGTGACGCTCAGAGGCTGGTCGGTCAATGGCGCAACCGGGGGGTCGCTGTGCGCTTGTGGTCCTACGGCCAGCAGCAGAGCGGCCTGCGTCCGCATTTTCCGGCCACAGATCACCCCTTCGCCGATTGGTATCTTGGACTCATGCGATTCTTTGGAGCCGTTGAGGCCGTCGATTGAGACCGGAGCGTCAGCGCATAAGAGGCGTTTCACGACGGTTGAAACCGAGGTATGTAGGCATATCATCAAGACCCTGAATGGAGGCGCCTCAATGGATGACCAGGCTGCGAGGATCACAGATCTAGAGATTCGCTACACGCATCAACAGGACGTGCTCAACACGCTGAGCGACATTGTGCGCGATCAGCAGGTGGTCATCGACCGCCTCAAGAGAAAAGTGGAGCACCTAGAGCTTCAAGCCGAACCGGAGAGCCCTGGCGCCGAGAAGCCGCCTCACTATTAGAGCCTAGAGTTTGACCGTCACCATCGCGGCCGCTGCCGCGGCCTTCTCCCGCGCCTCCTCGAGGCTCTCACCCAGCGCGAGCGCGACACCGAGCCTCCGCTCTCCACGCACCTCAGCCTTACCGAAGAGACGAATGGCTGTGTCGGGGACCTCCAGCGCCTGAGCGACGTTGTCAAAAGCTGGAGCGTCGGAGTTGCCCTCACCCAAAATGACATAGGACGCCGAAGGGCCGTACTGGCGGACATTGGGGATGGGGAGACCCAGAATCGCTCGAGCATGCAACGCAAACTCCGAGAGGTTCTGGGAGATCATGGTCACCATGCCTGTGTCATGGGGACGAGGCGACACCTCGCTGAAGTATACGGTGTCTCCCTTGATGAACAGCTCGACACCAAAGAGTCCATAGCCACCGAGGCCGTCGGTGATGGCCTGCGCCATGTTGCGAGCGCGCGTCAAAGCCAGATCGCTCATGGGCTGGGGCTGCCATGACTCATGATAGTCGCCGTCGACCTGCCGGTGACCCACGGGGTCGAGGAAGGTCGTCCCGCCTGCGTGGCGGACGGTGAGCAAGGTGATCTCGTAATCGAAGTCGACGAAGCCTTCTACGATCACCTTTCCGGCCCCACCGCGCGCACCCTCCTGTGCGGTTGTCCAGGCGGTCGCGATGTCCGCCTCGTCGCGCACGGTGCTCTGCCCGCGGCCCGATGAGCTCATGATAGGCTTCACGACGCATGGCAGACCGACCACCTGGCACGCCTCGAGGTACTCCGCCTCGCTCGAGGCGAAGCGATAAGGCGAGGTTGGGAGATCGAGCT
>CALELH010000186.1 GCA_937902595.1 uncultured Myxococcales bacterium | reverse complement strand
CTCGGCGACGGCGGCGGACACATCAGCGACGGCGGCGGCGGGCTCGGCGACAGCGGCGGACACGTCAGCGACGGCAGCGGCAGCGTCAGCGACGGCGGCGGCGGGCTCAGCGACGGCGGCGGCGGCATCAGCGACGGAGGCCAATGACGCAGCTGACGACGCTAATCTTGCAGCTGACGACTCCGATGAATTTGCTATCGAGGCCGCGGAGTTCGCGGAGTCGGCGGCGACCGCCGCGACTTTGGCGGACACGTCAGCGACAGCGGCTGAGACGGCGGCGGTGGCGGCGGCGGCTTCGGAGGTGGCGGCGGATGATTCAGCGACGACGGCGGCGGCGTCAGCGACAGCGGCGGCGGGGTCTGCGACAGCGTCAGCGGCGTCGGCGGCGGCAGCCCAGGCGACGGCGGACTCTCTAAACGACGCCGGGGTCGTCAGGATGAGTCAGGCCTATGATGCCGCGCCCGATGGTTGCGCCGATGGGCTCGTCATCAAGTGGCATGGAGCTCAGCAGATCTTCTACTGCGGAAGGGTTGGCGCGGCCAGTGTGGCTGACGACAGTTTGGGTTTTGACCAGCTCAAAGCGACGAATGAGCTCGATTCCTCTTTCCTCGTATCCTTCGGAGCAAACCACATGAACTACGACCTCGACGGAAGCGGAGATTTCAACATAAAGATTGATGGCACCACAAATCACACCTTCTACGACAGTGGCGATGTTCGCTTGGGTAACAACTCCGAACTGTACGTCGACACCAGCGCGGGGCGTGTGGGTATTAAAAATTCATCGCCGTCCTATGAGTTGGACATCAATGGGACATTTCGAGCCACTGGCACGGCCGTATTTAATGGCGACATCGCTCAATCTTCAGCGGGGGTAGCTGACCTCCCTAACGTCGAAGTTAACTATCTTCACTTCGGAAACGGCGACTATAATGGTGCAGCCAACGCCTATGAATTTGTGAAGCTCTCGAGCTCAGAAGGTGACGTTGGTGGAATCATGCACAGTCGAACCGGGTCCTATGGTGAAGATGCCTTAGCGATCTATACCTACTCTAGCCGTCCGATCACTATGCGGGCGTCTGAAGTCCAAGTGATGGGTCAGTTAAAGGCGACAGGCGGCGTAAAGGTGGGGAACACCAGCACATGTAACGCCAGCAGCCCAGGGACCATGCGTTACACTACGGCCTGCTCGTGCGGACGGAAAACAAGCTACCTTCAAGTCTGTATGCAGACCGGCCAGAACAGCTATTCCTGGGCGACAGCACAGAGCCGTAGCTTCAATGACAACAGCTGTCCTCCTGGGTGCTAGATTTCGAGAGTGTAGACTATGACGGATGGGATAATGGCCTCGGGCCGAGTGGCTTTTCGCTGCGGTCTCACCATGAAGAATCAATTTATGTTGGCGCCCATGACGAACTGTCAGAGCCATCCCGACGGCGTATTATCCGACGATGAGCTTCGTTGGCTCGCTATGCGTGCTCGAGGAGGCTTCGGTCTCACCATGACCTGCGCCTCTCACGTGCAGCGGGTCGGTCAGGGGTTTCCCGGTCAATTGGGCATCTTTCATAATCGTCACCTTGAGGGCCATACACGACTCGCCGCCGCCATCAAAGCTGAGGGTAGTCTGGCGGTCATCCAGCTTCATCACGCGGGCATGCGCTCACCCGCAGACCTCATAGGGGAGGCGCCGGTCGCCCCGTCCGCAGACGAAAAAACGGGAGCACGTGCGCTGAGTCTGGATGAGGTCGCTGACCTCAGAGACGGTTTTGTCACCGCCGCGGTGCGGGCTCGAGACGCCGGCTACGACGGGGTGCAAATCCATGGTGCTCACGGGTACATCGTGGCCCAATTTATTAGCCCTAAGTACAACCGACGAGACGACGAATACGGTGGTGATCTATGGGGTCGCAGTCGGTTACTCTTCGAGATAGTTCGCGATGTGAGAGCGGCCTGCGGTCCGGGGTTTCTCGTGAGCGTACGCCTATCTCCGGAGCGCTTCGGGATGCGCCTCACCGAGGCTCTGGAGCTCTCTCAGACTCTCATTGATTCTGGGCTTATCGATTTATTGGATCTCTCGCTCTGGGATTGCTTTAAGCGACCAGAAGATGTGGAGCACGCGCATCAGACTCTACTCGAGCATATCTCTGACCTCACCAAAGACGATGTTCGTCTGACAGTCGCCGGAAAGATCCACAGTGGCGCCGATGTGAGGCAAATCTTGGAGTCTGGCATAGACTTTGTGACCATCGGTCGCGCTGCCATTCTGCACCATGACTACCCGACACGGATTTTGGCGAATCCTGACTTTGAGCCCACGCCGCTGCCCGTGAGCTCAGCGTATCTTCAAGCCGAGGGTCTGGGTCGCGACTTCATAGAATATCTAAGGCGTTGGCCTGATTTCGTTCTAGATTGAGCACCCCCTTAGGATGAGCTGAGGGTCGAATTGTAGGTGAGACCTTGACCCAAAAAATTATAGGCACAGTGAAGATCCTTGTTGTGGTCGCGTTGACAGCGGGGCTGATGTTCGCCCGCTGTGCTGATGATGCGGCGAAGGTCGCCGGGCGAGCGTCCAAGGGGGCCTCTCTCAAAAAGGTCCCGAAGGCTGCATTTGAGGGCGCGATGGTGGTGGTGGATGGAGCTCAGATCTTGGGGGTGGAGCCACCATCTGGCGAGTCAGGGTCTTGTTCGTCATCTCAAGCGTGCACGCTGGCGGGGTATTGCACCCGTAAGGGAGAGCTCTGCGTCGTTGGATCTGAAGCGGACTGTAAAGCATCATCAGGCTGCGTCTTCTTGGGGCTCTGCGGTGTCCTTAATCAGCGATGCGCGGCGACAACCAAGAGCCATTGCGAGTCGAACCTTCGTTGCTCATTTCAAGGTCTGTGTACGCCGGAAGATGGGCGATGTGTAGCCACTGTAGAGTCTTGCCGCGCCCACTGCGGCCTCAGTGCTAAATGTACACTCAAGGACGGTGAATGCGTGACGAGCGCTAGAGACTGTCTGGAGTCCTTCGGGTGCACCAGTCGGGGCATTTGTGACCTTAAGGCTGGTGAGTGCGTAGCGACGAACGACACCTGTCGAGCCCACAGAGTCTGTACTCAAATGGGTAAGTGCCAGGCCAAAGATGGTCAATGTGTTCAAGGGGAACCTTAGGACCACTGCAGACTCTAAGCCGGCTATGCCTTAGAGCTTAATTTCTCACTGAGCGGCGTCGTCGGTGACGCACATTTCCCTCCCGCGATCATCCCTCGAAGAGATTGTTCATTGTTCGATGTAACATTTGTGATCTTGCCTCGTATTCATGGGCGAAGAGAGCCGTACTTGCTCAAAGGGGGCGCTTCGTAACCGGCCGTTGGATCGGGCCCGTCTTGGGTACGTCGGGCGCCGTGTTCTCTTCAGCTGAGCTCAGCGAGAGCCAGCGCTCAGGTGGCCTCAACGGTCTGCCCTTTTTGGTTCGATAAACGAAACTCTGATGAGGCTGTGGGAGGCTCTGATGACCCGAATTTTCACCATATTATTCATCATGGCATGTGTCTCAGGCTGCGCTGAACTTGGCGCGTCGCCAGATACTGCTTCAACCGGCTTCGTTCAGGGTGGTGGAGCTGGGTCTCGCGGACAGTCAGACGAAGAGAGTCAACCGGGGGATCGTTTGCCTGACCAGGGGGTCGCCGAGGCCATCG
>CALELH010000185.1 GCA_937902595.1 uncultured Myxococcales bacterium | reverse complement strand
TCGCCGCCGCCGTTCATGTCGCCGCCGCCGTTCATGTCGCCGCCGCCGTTCATGTCGCCGACGCCGTTCATGCCTCCGCCGCCGTTCATGCCGCCGCTGCCGTTCATGCTTGGGTCCGAGCCTGGGTTCTGACCATTGACAGCCGGCTCACCATCTCCGCTTGCTGGAATGACGAGAATCTCTTCCGAACCACCGGAGTCGCCGCCGCAGGCCAGGAAGGTCATCGCCGCAATTGCTGCAAAAAAACCATAAATAGAAATCTTCAAGGCGCGTCGTTGCATGATGTTCTCTCCCCTCACAATCACGTCCGGACGGTGACACTACCGACCAGTTGTCCCTGTGAGCAAGTATCAGCTTTAAGATAAGAAAAATAAGCTCGCTCGTTATAGTACGCCGATCGTCGGTCTCGGTGTACTCAAACTAGATCTAGAGATCTGCGTCGCGTAAATCCAAACCACAAGAGGAGGGCTGGCCAGAACAAGTCTGAAGGAGCATGGTGCGCCATCGAGTGGCATCCACCGACCTGCTTCACTCGGACAGGCGCTCGCACAGGTGGGGGATCTGGCGCAGTTGTTTCGGCATCGAGGGTACCCATTGTGTCCGCCTCGAAAGAGCCGTCGGGTTCTGGAGTAAGTGTGTCCTGTGGTGGTGAGAATGCGTCCCTAACTGGTGTGCCGCTTCGCAGCAACGCGAGGTGTCGGATCGTCGTGGGGGCGTTGGTCTCAATTCGGAGCTGGATCGCATCACTTAGTCGGCCATCACTCACGTTATTCTCACCGGGCATGAGCACCATAACTTGGTCCCCGCTGAAGGGGTTTTCTTCCCGCCTCCACCAGAGCCGAACCGGTCGTTGGCTCTCATAGTCGATGGACACGACCTCGGCTGACATATCTAGGGTTGGGAGGTAGGGGCTGTCTATAGTGACTCGGCCTGCGTCGTTCTCCACGGTAAGTCCACGCTCTGAGGCGATCGCTGTCGCGGATGGCTGGGAGATCCATCCCTCTAGCATAGCGGCGTCCCCGGATCGCCAGGTCCATTGTCTAGGATCGAAGATGTCAAACTCTGAGAGCATGACCAGGTCACCGTCATTATAGGTCTGACCCTCATTACGTATCGGCTCGGCGTCCCAGTCAGCCTTCTCATAGACTCCGGTGATCTCGCTGACCCAAGTATGAACCGCCGCAGGAGCGCCGGTTGGGACGCTGTACTCGGAGCCCAGAAGCTCAAGCGCGATCGTCTGACTACCCCCCGCCGAGATCCGGTCGAAGCGGACTGAGTAGTGGGCTGTACTGTTTTCAGTGATCTGCCCGGACGTCGTGATCACCGCGAGACTGAGGAAAGGCGTTGGGATTTGGAGCCCGACGGTGACCCCCTCGGCGTCCGATGGGCCTTCATTGTTGATGATGACGCTCAGGGTGACGCTCTGCTCAAGGAAGAGATCAAATAGACCTCTGCTCCAGCCCTGATTTACGAAGTCTGCGCAGTCATACATATTCCCAGGGTCTGGGCAGGTCACCTCTTCGACTCGCTCCAAACGCTGACGGAGAGTGACCTGTGGGCCGCCTGGTTCTGCACCATTGGTGGTCGTCGCACCCGGATAATAGTGCTCAACCATCCACTCAGCTGTTTGGTTACGTTGAGTCGCCCACCGCTGAGTGCCCCACTGGCACATGCCGCGGCCATGACCAAATCGCTCTCGGCCGGTACAGAGAGGTTCGTCGACCCCAAACTCTGTCGGGTCACCATTTTCAGCCGAATATTCTGATTGTACGAACTCCCCATCTCGGATGACACCTACGCCTCGAGTGGAATCTGTCGCGGCGTCAGCTCGGTCGGTGCGGTCCTCCCGATAGACCTGGCTCCGAGTCGTGTCATCTAGATCCGCGCAGTCGTACTTTCCTCCTGCCAGGATCCAGCCCCACGCATAGCCTCTCGCGGCGATGGACCCAGCGCGTAAGCTTTCGTCATGCCAACTTGGGATCCACTCATGGGGCACGACCCCTTTTACGTAGTCTTCAAGGGGGATGACATCGACTCGGCCCTGACAGGAGTTGTTCTCTGGCCCACGACGATAGATTCGGATCGTCGCCGGAGGCTGTAGACCTTGCTTGAGGTACCGAACGGGCTCGGACTCAAGGTGGCCGTGCCCATGACCTCTCGATTGAGCTAATCGACGTCGCGCATTTTCCGTCAGATCGGGGTCAGACAAGTCATCGCTGTCCAATGGAGGCCGTGCCCTCTCCCTTAGATATTCGGTGACCGCCTCCTCTGAGGCGACGACAGGCCACAATCGGGTGATGGTTCCCAGGCGTGTTCGACTCCCACCAAAACCCTGGCGACGCACGCGCACCCAGCGATGTTGTGGTGTCCCAGAGAGCGTCGCTGCACCGTCTTGATTCGTCCGTGCTCGGCGACTCGTTCCGACGAGCGCGAGGTCCGCTCCGTCGATGGGGTCCCCGGTTAAGCCGTTGACGACTCGATGGGTTGTGACCTCTTGGTTTGGCGCTTTAATTTCGTGAGTATTTTGGAGCGCCGCTGTGATGGACGAATCGCTGCAAGCAAGCAATAACAACGGTAGGAGCAGGTAACGCATTCATGAGCACTGTAGCGGAATCAGAGTGGAGCAGCGACCGTGAATCGATCCTCAGGGTGGGCCCGGTACACCGCGTCGTGTCTTCGATCGCCGGACCCGCTCCAAATGGCGGACCGCGATAGGGTGACCCGGCTTGATCTTGAGGACGCCTCTGAACTCCGCTTCCGCCCCATCTAGGTCTCCACTCTGGGCCAGGCCGACGCCGAGGTTCAGCCGGTAGTCGACGCGATTCGGATCCAGCTTCACCGCCGTTCGGCTCGCGTCGAGCGCTTCGTTGATGCGTCCGAGGCGTGAGAGAACTGCGGCGAGTTGACTATAGGCATCACCAAATTGAGGCTCTCGTTTGATCAACTCACGACAGACAGCCTCGGCCTCTTTAGGGCGGCCTCTAGAGCCCAGAGCGAGGGCGAGGTTTATGTAGGCAGCTTTCTCGTTAGGATCGATCTCAATCGCTGCTCGAAGCGCTGACTCAGCTTCGCCAAAACGACCAACGCGCATCAGAGCGTCTCCGAGGTTGACCCGATTACGACTGTCCTTAGGATCATTCCCTATGATGGTCTGAAGCCCTTGGATTTCCTCTGCGAGGGTGAACTGACCTTGGGTCGGCTTCGTCGCTCTCTCCTGCGTGTTTTTCAGCCAGAATAGTCCTCCGGATCGACAGGAGGCACCGTCGGTCGCAGT
>CALELH010000184.1 GCA_937902595.1 uncultured Myxococcales bacterium | reverse complement strand
GTCTCCCCCTGTAGCGAAGGCGACGTCATGCGGAGTGAGCCCAACCTTGACCCGCGCGATCACGGAGAATGTCTTAGGATCCAAAACGACCAAACGCTCATCACCGTACAGAGTCACATAAACGAGACCTTCGCCGCGGTCTCCCGTGGCGACTCTGACGATCGCGGGGTCTTTGCCGATCGGTATCGCCCTCACCAAACGGTTTCGTGGCTGACCCTGATACCCAATGCTTGTGTCAAAGATCTTGAGGGAGTCGTCCCCGCTACTCACAACGAAAAATAAGCTGCCGTCCTCGTTGAAAGCGGCACCTCTGGTGGTATACGGATTAGCGCGAATAGACGCTCGGACCACGAGTTCACAGTTCCGGTCCCCTGTCCTCAGGCTCGCTGGCAACTCCAGCTCCTCGACGACGTACACATTCGGACCAGCATAGTCAGTAATGTACCACCAGCCGTTGCCAGGGTGTCTGGCTATATGTGACACCCCTCCGGGCAAGCGTAGGGAGCAGCGAAAGTCTAAAACCGGTTCACCAAGCTCATCTCGGTAGCCCCATCGGCTAATCACGCCTTGTTCAAGATGTCCGACCATGAGGCCATCCGTCGCTGGCTCGACCGCATATGGATCGGATGCAAAGGCGCCGGTACCAAATTCGTTGGGCGTCTCTAAGATCGTGATGTGGGCCGCGGTGTCCCCGGCCTCGGCATCAACGACAAAACGAATCAAGTGGTCTTGTTCTCTGCTCGTCGTTGTTCCAATGACTTGATCGCCTTGCTTGACCAAGACCAATTCGCCGACAAAAAGTCCGATAGGTGTCGCGGCGTTGCTGAGAAACTCTCCCGCCTCAGCATCATAGACCGAGAGCGTCCCTTCCGTGTAATTCCGATCGAAACCTGCGTTCGCCACGTACAGATACCGACCATCGGGATGGGTGGCGATGGAGATCGGGTAGTGGAGTTGGTCCTTGGGTGGAGCAATTCCACCTGAGTCCACTCCACAGGCCGTGAGAGCTAAGATGAATGGGAGCAAAAGTTGTGTTCGGGTCATTTCCTCGAGGCACCCTGCGCTGGTACTTGCCCCGCGCCGAGTCGCACGATGGGCAAGCGATGTGGCGCGCACGTTACATAGTCGATCGAATGATCACAACACCACAGAACAGTATCGGCATCATTTGCGTGACCACCGCCAAGACCGCATCTCATTTTCGGGTAGACAGCGCGCACCTTCTTCAACGCGATACGGATGAGCTCCCCGACGCTCGAGTCATTCAATTTAACGAAGGGATCGTTCGGTAATACGCCATTCTCAACGTAGAACGGCAGATATCGACCAGCGTCATCGCGGTGAATTGCATATGTAGACAGTGTTAGATCCGTGGTGCCGAAGAGAAGAAAATCAGAGTGCTCGGCGATCTCGTCTGCCGTAAGGCATGCACGCGGAGTCTCGATCATCGCCCCAATCTTGAACTCGGGTACCGGCACTCCCCTCTCTGAGCAAACCTGAGCAGCCATCTGATTAATCCGGCGTCGAAGCCTCTTCATCTCCTCAGCACATGTCACGAGAGGGACCACAATCTCCAGCTCTGGCTGACTGTTGAGATCCGTCATCGCTTCGAAAAGTGCGCGGACCTGAACCTCATACAATTCAGGGAAAGTCAGCCCGAGCCGGCACCCTCTATGGCCGAGAACAGGGTTGGATGGTCGCAACAGTCGAGCCCGGTTGGCGAGCTGATCCACGGTCGTTTCCAGCCGTTCAGCGACCCGGCCCAAATCCGCCCGCTCAGCCGGCATGAGCTCGTGAAGCGGCAGATCGAGGAGTCTGATCGCGATTGGACGATTACCTGTAGCCGAGAGCACAGCTGCGAAGTCTCGGCGCTGTACGGGCAATATGTGCTCGATGACCCTTCTGCGTGTGGGGACATCATAGGCGAGCACCATTTCTCGGATGAGCCCTAAGTGCTCTTCGTCTAAGAACATGTGTTCGGTACAGCAGAGTCCAATCCCATCGGCACCATTCTCATAGGCCTCGGTGATCGCTCCGGCGGTATCCGCGTTGCCTCGAACTCCGACCGGTCGTAGCTCGTCGGCCCAGTTCATTAAAATATTAAACGCTGCGGGCGGGTTCGCTGGTTGGGTGGCGACCTCGCCTAGAATGACTTCTCCGGTTGAGCCATCAATGGTCAGTTGAGTACCCGCGTCCACAGTCACGCTTCCGTTCCGGACACGGAAGCGCCCCTTACGCTCATCGACAACTATTCCTGAACAACCCGTGACGCATGGGCGTCCAAGGCCTCGGGCCACCAAAGCAGCATGGCTTGTCATGCCCCCACGCGAGGTGAGGACCCCTGTCACGACACGGATCGCCTCCATATCATCAGCCGAGGTCTCGACACGAACGAGGATGATCTGCTCACCCTGGCCGGCTCTCTCTATGGCTTCATCAGGATCAAAGACAACCGTCCCTGAGACGGCCCCGGGGCTTGCCGGGAGACCTCTCGCGATCACCAACCGATGCGCCTGTACATCGACACTTGGGTG
>CALELH010000183.1 GCA_937902595.1 uncultured Myxococcales bacterium | reverse complement strand
TCATCGACATGATCGAGGAGCCCATCGTCGTTGGGCTCTTGCTCGGTGGGGTGTGGTACGCATTCTCACTCTTGACCTTCTCTGAAGGGGTACGCGAGGGGCTGGGCCATGTCTTTCAGTTCATCCTGATCGGAAACATCGCGTGGCTGATTACGCGGCTCTTTGATGCTCTTTATGAGGAGTACCTAGTCCCCCTGGCAGCGAAGAGCGAGACCGACCTGGACGATCAACTGCTGCCATTTCTACGCAAGGGCACCAAGATCTCGGTCTGGACCATCGCTATCATCATCGCGCTCGACAACGCGGGATATAATGTGGGCGCAGCCTTAGCTGGTCTCGGTATCGGTGGTTTGGCCTTCGCTATGGCGAGTAAAGACACCGTCGAGAATATGTTCGGTGGCTTGACGATCTTCATCGACCAACCGTTTAAGCTCAAAGATCGGATAAAGATCGCGGGTTTTGACGGCACCATCGTCGACATCGGTTTGCGAAGTACACGCCTACAAACCCTCGAAGGTCGCATCGTGACAATCCCGAACGCCACCTTCTCGGATTCGCCCGTGGAGAACGTCACTCGAGAGCCCTCTCGAAAGATGGCTCAGACCATAGGGCTGACCTACGACATGAGCGCGGAGCAGGTGCTGGAGGCGATGGAGGTGTTACGGAGCATCGCCGACAGTCATGATGGGACCGAGGAGAAGGTCGTGGTCTCATTCGAAGGGTTTGGGGATTTCTCCATGGACATCGCGTTCGTCTATTACATCGCTAAAGATGCGGATATTCGAGAGACACAGACACAGATTAATATGTCGGTGCTGCGCACCTTCAATGAGCGCGGTCTGGAGATGGCGTTTCCGACCCAGGTCATCCACACAAAGGACGCCTGACTCGCCCAACGGCCTCAGGCCACTCGACTAATCGTCATCCTTAGACTGCCACTTTAGCTGGAGCTCAAGCTCTTCATCGCCATCGTCCGCCTCGTGCTCTATGGACAGCTCTGCGCTGGCCGGCACCGTAAATCGCAGTCCACGCACCTGAATACGGAAGCTCTCTTCCTTCTCCAACGCGTCGGCGATCCTCCTCAGGGTGGTCACGAACTCTTCAACACTGCAGTCTCGCTCTACATCACGGCCCATTTCTTCCTCCTTCATGGGGTATGTCAGCCGCTACGATAGGCATCTCAAGCAGTCCTCGCAAGGGGTATGCAATGGTGAGAACCAGGGTTCCCGAAAGTCGTATTGATCGGATCCGCTAGGCCGATGGCCGAGCAGCCGCTTGATGTTCCACCAATAGGCTAGACTTGGAGTGACGTCGGTCTTTTTTTGCAGAGACCTCGGCACCATAAAACGGCGCGTCGATCCATATCGGTTTGCCCGATTCATTTTGCGTCTTCCGCTTCTTTAAGGTCACGTCGTATTGTGGAGCCATTGAGTCGATGACAGGGCGAGCATGTCTAAGGTACCCGAGACGAGAGAGGAGCAACTACACGCCATTCGGCATTGGCTGCCCCAGGACCACTGGTACAAGCCACCGCTCTGTACCACGGTCGTCAATCTGTCCCGTTTTATCATGCAGGTGATGAACACCGTGGAGTTCAGGGGCCGCGATCGTTGGGACGCGGTTTTGTCCGACCGGAGTCGAGGGATCCTGTCCTTTAGCAACCACACGTCCCTCTTTGATGACCCTCTGCTCATCTCCAATCTTGGAACGACTCGCTACCAAGAGGTTCGTTGGATCGCAGCAGACCATAAGAACTTCTTTGGCAGTAAGCTCAAGGGGATCATCTTTAGCGCCGGGAAATGTGTCCCCATCATTCGGGGAGGCGGACTCGGGCAGCCAGGTTTTGAGTTCCTGAGTGAACGCCTTCGGGCAGGGGAATGGGTTCACATCTTCCCGGAGGGAGGACGAACCCGTGAGGCGAACGCGCTGCTTAGAACCCCTTTTAAGGTGGGGATCGGTCGCTTAATGGTCGAGGCGAGGCCGATCGTCATGCCCTTCTACCACCGAGGTATGGATTCGGTGTTGCCCATCGGCCGCGTCCTACCTCGTCGAGGTAATCGAGTGATCGTCGAATTTGGTGAAGCGACGGACATCGATGCGCTGTGGCTGAAAGAGCACGTCGACCCGGCGTTGGAGCCAATGGCCCAATGGACACACGCTACTGAGTGGACGCAGCGTCAGCTTGAGGCGCTGCAGGAGCACGTAATGAGTGACGCCGATGGACACTCTCCAGGCTCGCCGAGCGGCGCTACTTAGACGGCGCGACCGGCTCAGCGTCCCATGGCCAGTTCTTGCACTCCTTGAAGGCGGCTTGATCCTTGCCAGCAGTCAGACACGCGGTCACATGAACGCTCCAGTCACTCTGGCACGTCCCGAGCAGTTGCTTATAGTCGTCGGTGAGCTTGAAGGCGGAGAAGGCCACTCCCGACGCGCCCTTCTTTACGGATCGCTTCACTTTATCGAGAAAACCACTCTTCTTTCCGTCCACGGCTTTCGCCTCTGGAGCGGTTCCTAAGCGCACAGACAGCGCGTTCTTCAGGGCTGCCTCGCACTGCGCCTGTGTGGACGCCTCAAAGCGTTCGCATCCTGAAATAAGCGCTAAGCTCAAGGCGACGATGGCGCCGACCGAAATACGTCTCATGGATCTCAGCTCCCTGTCCTAAAGATGTGTGGCTGAGACGCTACCAAAGGCTGGATGGGATCTACAGTCAGAAGGGCCCTTTACAGACGTCTGGTGGGCTATCAACACATGACCTCATCCCGCTGAGCAGAACATGCCGTGGATGTCCGTTGACTAGAACGTAAACAGAAACGCCCTAACGGAAGCCCGAAACTGGATGTAAATTTACACAATAAATCCTTCTCTGGCTTTGACTTAGCTCCTGTGATAGTAGTGCGCGCCCGTTCTCAGATTGAGCCTGAAAATCACAATTGGTCTGGGTCGGGCACATTAATATTAAGAAACATCGTTTCTGATCCGATGTTAGGGGGACGCCCTGTCCCTGTATCGACCCCTTTGAGAAAAGGAATCTCCTATGAAAACGTGGATTCTCGCACTGTTACTGGTGCCTCAGCTGGTTTTGGCGACACCTGTCGTTGATTACCGCGGTGTGCTGCGTAGCGCAGGACAGCCCGTTGACCGAGCCGTTTCATTCACCTTCTACATCTATGATGAGGAGGCTGCTGATACGCCGATCTGGACCGAGACCCATGAGAACGTCTCCGTTGAAGACGGAGTGTTCCTCGTGCCTCTCTTCTCCATGAGCGATATGAGCCCTGCCGATCTAGGGATCGATACGCTCTTCATTGGCGTCAGCGTTGACGGTGGAGATGAGCTGCAGCCGAGGCGTCGTGTCAACGCTGCTCCTAGAGCTCGAGTCGCGAGCGTCGCCCTCGATGTGACGGGTGACATTAACCCGACCAGCATCTCGATCAATGGCCAGCTTTTGTTTAACAACGAAGGTGTCTATGTGGGGCCAGAGAATTTTGGGGCTCCAGGCGTGGGCCCAGCCGGAGAGCAAGGCCCAGCCGGAGAGCAGGGCCTAGCGGGCGAGCAGGGCCCAGCGGGCGAGCAGGGCCCAGCGGGCGAACAGGGCCCAGCGGGCGAGCAAGGTCTAGCCGGAGAGCAGGGCCTAGCCGGAGAGCAGGGCCCAGCGGGACCCCGTGGTGAGATAGGTGTTCAAGGCGCTGAGGGGCCGGCGGGTCCCCCAGGGGAAGCTGGTCCGGCCGGACCAGCGGGTCCGCGGGGTGAGTTAGGCCTAGACGGCGCCGATGGTGAGCAAGGTCCGGCTGGTGCCATTGGACCAGCGGGGCCACAAGGCGTCGCAGGACCAATCGGCGCGGATGGCCCTGCGGGCGTTGACGGTCGCGACGGTGAACCCGGCCCGATCGGCCCTCAGGGTGAAGCTGGGCCGAGTGGCCTGGACGGTGAGCAGGGTCCGGCGGGCCCAGCGGGCCCTCAGGGTGAACAGGGTCCTGCGGGTCTTCAAGGTGAGCGCGGTCCAGCAGGCCCAGGTGGGGGTGACCCCGGCCCAGAAGGTCCCCAAGGTGAGCAAGGACCCGAAGGTCCGGTGGGTCCAGCAGGTCCGGCCGGTCCTCAAGGTGATCGTGGTCCAGCCGGTCCAGGTGGAGGTGATCCAGGACCAGAAGGTCCAGCAGGTCCAGAGGGACCGGCAGGCCCTGAGGGTCTAGCCGGCCCAGAAGGCCCGGCGGGTCCAGCAGGCCCAGCAGGCTCGGCTGGTGAACGTGGTCCAGAGGGCCCAGAGGGGCCAGAGGGCGCGCGCGGTGATCTTGGTCCAGCCGGCCCAGAGGGCGCCGTTGGACCTCAGGGGTTGCAGGGACCTGCAGGTCCCCAAGGTGCCCCCGGTGCGAACGGAGTCGACGGCGCCGCGGGCCCAGCGGGCCCCGCAGGGGCAGATGGTCAGCAAGGATCAGAAGGGCCTGTAGGCCCAGCAGGACCTCAGGGCATTCAGGGCCCTGCTGGTGTCGACGGAGCCGTCGGTGCAGCCGGACCTCGAGGTGAGCCTGGCCCAGTGGGTCGTGATGGTGAGCGGGGCCCTGCGGGTGCTGACGGTGCCATCGGTGATCAAGGGCCAGCGGGTCCTGCAGGAGAACGAGGCGCAGCCGGTCAGCCAGGTGAGGCAGGCCCAGAGGGTCCAGAGGGGCCAGCTGGACCAGCTGGATCTCGGGGTGAACCTGGACCAGCAGGAGCGCCAGGTGAACAAGGTGTCCCAGGCCTCGTTGGTGCCGAAGGTCCTATGGGCCCCGCGGGGGCTCAAGGTGAGCGCGGCCCGGCAGGCGCTGATGGATTGCAAGGACCAGAAGGTTCACAGGGCCCAGCCGGTCAACAGGGGCCTGCAGGTTCGCGAGGTCAGGAAGGTCCCGCAGGCGCTGACGGTGCCGAGGGTCCAGAGGGTCCAGCAGGTCCAGCGGGTTCACAAGGTGCTGAGGGTCCAGCGGGTCCTCAGGGTGTCGCAGGACCCGAGGGGCCGGCGGGCGCTCAAGGTGAGATCGGCCCAGCGGGCGAGGACGGTGACTTGGGGCCAGTCGGACCGGTGGGTCCAGCGGGTCCTCAGGGCGTCCAAGGTCCATTGGGCCCTCAAGGTGATCAAGGCCCGGCTGGTACAGACGGAGAAGATGGTCCAGAAGGCCCAAGAGGTGAGCGCGGCGAACGAGGTCCAGAAGGACCAGCGGGGCCTCAAGGTGAGCCTGGCCCTGTCGGACCAGGCGGCGGTGAGCCCGGGCCTGAAGGTCCAGCAGGAGCGCCTGGGCCAGCGGGTCCTCAAGGAGAGCCCGGTCCAGCAGGTCCTCAAGGTGATCGTGGTCCAGCGGGCCCTGGCGGAGGAGACCCAGGCCCCGAAGGCCCAGTGGGTCCAGAAGGTCCCGAAGGCCCAGTGGGTCCAGCGGGCCCAGAAGGGCCAGCAGGCTCTATAGGTCCTCAAGGTGAGCGTGGTGAGGTCGGTGCCGAGGGTGCTGTTGGTCCTGCGGGTGAAGCAGGCCCGGAAGGTGCTCAGGGACCTCAAGGCGTAGAAGGCCCAGCCGGTCCTCAGGGTATTCCCGGTCTGGCCGGTGCGGCTGGACCACGTGGAGCAGCAGGTCCCGCGGGAGTTGACGGCGATGATGGACCCGAGGGGCCTGCAGGCCCTGCCGGGCCTCAGGGTATTCAGGGACCTGCCGGCGCGAATGGTGAGCGCGGGCCAGAGGGGCCACGCGGAGACCGAGGTCTACCTGGCGCCGAAGGCCAAGCGGGAGAGCAGGGACCTCGTGGAGAGCAAGGACCTGCGGGTGCTCAGGGAGCTCCGGGCGCCGCTGGTGTAGACGGAGCGCCTGGCCGCGTAGGCCCGCAGGGAGAGATCGGTCCAGCGGGCCCAGCGGGTGAGGTCGGCCCAGCGGGTGAGATCGGTCCTGCCGGTGCAGAGGGCCCCCAAGGTCCTGCCGGTGCAGCGGGCCCTCAAGGTCCAGCAGGTCCTGAAGGTGAAGCGGGACCACGGGGGGAGGTCGGGCCAAACGGCGCTGATGGCGAGCCTGGTGCAGCGGGCGCGCAAGGTCCTGCAGGCCCAGAGGGCGCCGCGGGACCACAGGGCCTAGACGGCGCTGACGGTGAGCCTGGTCCAGCGGGAGCGCAGGGCCCAGCGGGCCCAGAAGGCGCGGTGGGTCCTCAGGGTGATCGTGGTCTAGATGGCGCTGACGGTGAGCCTGGTCCGGCAGGTATAGATGGTGAGCGCGGGCCAGAGGGGCCACGTGGAGAGCAAGGTCTAGCGGGTGAGGATGGCGCGGTCGGACCGCGCGGTGAGGCTGGACCTGCGGGCACAGATGGTGTCCGTGGTCCGGAGGGACCAGCGGGCCCAGCGGGGGAGCGCGGTCCGGAAGGTCCAGCAGGACCTGCCGGAGGTGAGCGTGGACCGGAGGGGCCCCAAGGTGAGATCGGTCCAGCGGGTGCCGATGGCGTCGCCGGTGCGGTCGGTCCAGCGGGTCCTATTGGCCCTCAAGGCCCAGCGGGCCCAGCCGGTCCAGGCGGTGGAGAGCCAGGCCCAGCCGGTGCTGACGGAGCTGACGGCCCAGCCGGTCCAGCCGGTGAGCCAGGACCAGAGGGACCAGCAGGTGAGCGCGGGCCAGAGGGTCCGGAAGGCCCGGCTGGTGAGCGTGGCCCCGAGGGGCCTCAGGGTCCGGCCGGAGCGCCTGCGGTGCTCGAGGATGGTGCGGTTCAGGCGCGTCATATCAGCCCGGGCGCTATTCAAGCTGAGCATCTGGGGGCTGGCGCAGTCTCTGCGAGCAACACCAATTTTGTCGGTGCGCTGGCGGAGGGGAAGTGGTGCCGGTCTATTGGCGGTAGAATCGAGTGCACCATGGATGTCCCAGAGGCCTTCGAGGACCTCAACTTCGCTCGGAGCGACCAGGCGTGTGGACCCGGTCAGAAGGTTTCGGGAATAAACGTGGATGGTGCAGTCATCTGTGACGTGGATGTCGACACACAGAATGTGTACACGCCCCAAGACTTCGTACCGAGTAACCAAGAATGCGAAGGTGGACACGTGATACGAGGCGTCGGGATCGATGGCGAGATCATCTGCGAGCCTGATCTAAACGAGCCGACGATCTACGACGGCGCCGACTTCGTGATTAGCGACCAAGACTGCCCAGAAGGCCAGAAGGTCCGTGGCGTAACCGCTGATGGGGAGCTCATCTGTGAAGATGACATTAACAGCCAGAATATTTATGACGGGGAGCAGTTCGCCACGAGTGACCAGGCGTGTGGAGAAGGTCAGAAGGTCCGCGGGATCAACGCTCGGGGTGAGGTGATCTGTGACATCGATCTGAACAGCCAGAACGTCTACGACGGGGCCGATTTCGTCATGAGCGACCAATCGTGTCGCAATGATGAGGTGGTTCGTGCCGTCTCAGCGGATGGCCGCGTGATCTGTGTGCCGGACCAACGTTCAGAGAACTCCTATGATGGGTCAAACTTCGCGACGAGCAATCAGGGATGCCCCGAGGGACAGGTCGTGCGTGGTATCAGCGCTCGAGGCGCCGTGCTCTGTGGGCCGGACCTAGATACACAGAATGTGTACAGCGGAGTTCATTTCGCGACGAGTAATCAGTCCTGTCCGGAAGGACAGATGATGCACGGGATCTCTCCGGAGGGTGACGTCGTCTGCGGAGAGTATGTCTTTAATGGAGACGCCTTCGCAGCCAGCGACCAGGCATGTCCTGACGGCCAGAAGGTCCGTGGAATCAACGCCGCGGGTGAGGTGATCTGCGCTGAGGATATCGACACTCAAGCGAATTACGACGGCGCATCATTCGCTCTGAGTGGGCAGGACTGCCCTGATGGACAGGTCGTCAGCGCAATCGGCGCAGATGGTCGTGTCGTCTGTGCCGAGGATCAGGACTCCGCCCTCGTCTATGACGGTGAGAACTTCGCGCTGAGCGGCCAGAACTGTCCCGATGGACAGATGATCCAGGCGATCGGCCCCGACGGCCGTGTCGTCTGTGCGCAGGATCAGAACTCAGGTGTGGCGTATGATGGCGAGGACTTCGCCATCAGCGGTCAGAGCTGTCCCGATGGGCAAGTTGTTCGAGGAATCGCAGACGATGGCACCGTTGAATGTGTGCCGGGGCCTGTTGAAGATGGTGATTTTGCTGCCGCAGACCAGGCGTGTGAAGAAGGTCAGAAGGTCTTCGGAATCGACGCGCAGGGTCGGGTAATCTGCACCCAGGACATCGATAGTCAGGCTCAATACGACGGGACTCACTTTGCCTTGAGTGACCAGACGTGTGCTCAAGACCAGGTCGTCACCGGTGTCGCTGCGAATGGAGCGGTCATCTGCGCCGTTGATCAAGACTCCGGCAACCTCTACGACGGGGGAGACTTCGCGACGAGCGGTCAGCTCTGTGAAGCGGGTCAGAAGGTGAGAGGCATCGATGGTCAAGGGCGTGTGGTCTGTGAGCCGGACCTTGATGGCCAATTGGCATACGATGGAACGGACTTCACTCTGAGTAACCAGGAATGTCCCCCCAATCAGAAGGTGCGTGGCGTAAATCGAGATGGCGAGATGATCTGCGAGCTCGATGAGAACACCCAGAACGAATATGACGGGCGTAACTTCGCCTTGAGCTCCCAGAGCTGCGAAGTAGGCCAGAGGGTCCAGGGTATTAACGCCCTTGGCCAGGTCGTCTGCGAGCGCGATCTCGATAGTCAGAATGAGTACGATGGGAGCGACTTCGCGACCAGCGATCAGTCTTGCGAGGTAGGCCAGAAGGTGCTGGGCGTGAACCGGCAAGGTCAAGTCATCTGTGTAGCCGATATCGACACGCAGAACGTCTACGATGGCGGTAACTTTGCGACGAGCAATCAGTCGTGTGAGGCGGGCCAGAAGGTGCTGGGCGTGAATCGCCAGGGCCAAGTCATCTGTGTGGCCGATCTGAACACCCAGAATGTGTATGACGGCGCTGACTTCGCTACGAGCAATCAGGGATGCCCAGAAGGCCAGTTGGTTCAGGCCGTCAACGCCCTGGGTCAGGTGGTCTGTGTCGATGATCGCGACACGCCGTCAGTATATGACGGTTCCGACTTCGCGATGAGTAATCAAGAGTGTGGCGAAGGCCAGAAGGTCCGCGGTGTGAATGGTCTGGGTCAGGTCATTTGTGATGCCGACATCGACACGCAGAACGTCTACGACGGCGCGAATTTCGCGACGAGCGGCCAGAGCTGCCAGGCCGGAGAGAAGATCTTGGGCATCAACGCGGCGGGTGAGGTGATCTGCGTCGATGATATCGACTCGCAGAACACCTACGACGGCGCGAACTTCGCGACGAGCGGCCAGAGCTGCCAAGCCGGAGAGAAGATCTTGGGTATCAACGCCGCGGGGGAGGTCATCTGCGTCGATGACATCGACACACAGAACGTCTACGACGGCGCGAACTTCGCGACGAGCGGACAGAGCTGCCAGGCGGGAGAGAAGATCTTGGGCATCAACGCGGCGGGTGAGGTGATCTGCGTGGCGGACATCGACACTCAGAACATCTACGACGGTCGGCACTTCGCGACGAGCAATCAGGCGTGTCCGGATGGGCAGCTCGTACAAGGGGTCAATGCGGCCGGTGAGATGATCTGTGTAGACGATCAGGAGTCTGCGGTCCTCTACGATGGCGCCGACTTCGCGACGAGCGGACAGAGCTGCCAGGCGGGAGAGAAGATCCTCGGAATTAACAACGCCGGTGAGGTGATCTGTGTCGCCGACATAGACACTCAGAACACCTACGATGGTAGCCACTTCGCGACGAGCGGACAGAGCTGCCAGGCAGGCCAGAAGATCCTCGGGATTAACGACGCCGGTGAGGTGATCTGCGTCGCCGACATCGACACTCAGAACACCTACGATGGCAGCAACTTCGCGACCAGCGACCAGGCGTGTCCAGAGGGTCAACTCGTCAAGGGCGTCAACGCGTTGGGGCAGATGGTCTGTGTGGACGACCAAGAGTCGGCTGTCCTCTACGACGGGACGGACTTTGCTTTGAGCGGTCAAGAGTGTGGAGAGGGACAGAAGGTGCGCGGTGTCAACAACGTCGGTCAGATGATCTGCGATGCTGATATTGACACGCAGAACGTCTATGACGGCTCAAACTTCGCGACGAGCGACCAGGTCTGTCCAGAGGGCCAGAAGGTCTTCGGAATCAATCGAC
>CALELH010000182.1 GCA_937902595.1 uncultured Myxococcales bacterium | reverse complement strand
TACCAGACCGCAGGAAGCTTATGTAGTCGCTCTCTACCTCCATCAGCCCATCCACCTCGGACTTGGGGAACCAGCCTTGGTACGCAAGGTTGTGCACTGTCAGGGCGACCTTAGGCGCGCCTCCTTGGGGCCGCCCCCCGCGAATGAGAGCGGCGAGGGGCCCGGCATGCCAATCGTGAAGGTGGACAATGTCGGGCTGACCGTCGCTCAAAGAGTTCATCGTCTCATAGACCGTGCGGATAAACCCTCCGAACCGGTGCGCTAGAGACAGAGCGGAGCCATCTGGCATCTGATAGAGGCCAGGTCCCGAAAATAGCTCATCACACTCCAAGAAGAACACCTCTCGCCTAGGCCCTCCAGGACCTTTAAGCCACCGCGTATTCAGGGAGCGACCCGCGATCGCTACGCTGTGATGCACACCGCTATCGCGGAGCACCACAGAGGCTGAGTCCAGGGCCGCCCGTACTTGGTCGTAGAGGGGGAGCAGGCTGACATAGGTAATCTCGGGCTCGGCGCTGGTCATGGCCTCCGGCAGGGCACCGGCGACATCGCCTAACCCGCCCGTTCGGCAGAATGGGGCCATCTCTGCTGTGACGCTGAAGATCTTCATAGCTCTAACGTGATCATGTACCCGGACCAGCCGATCGATAAGAGTGGCGGCTCCGCGAGGCTATAATTGGCTGCATCGCGGTCGCCGCCACCGCGTCCTTGGTGGCGGCATCAGTGATCAAGAGCGATCCGATGTCCTGGGCGAACTCTATGGGTCCGCTAGCAGGCACGTAGGTGCCCTTAGGAAGCACGATGTGACCGCTTTCCGTGATGAAGGGGAAGCGTGTCCGATCGACCTCTGGATCGATCCCTATCTGGGCGCCGGGCGCCACCACGCAGTTTTTATCCAAGAGCACGTTGCGCATCTTCGCGCCCTCTCCGATGTGCGTCCCGCTCATCAACAGCGCACGATCGATGTCGCTCCTCGACTTAATCTGGCAGTCGTAGCCAATTATCGACTCCTTGAGTCGCGCGCCACGAATGACCGCCCCCTCGCACACCATGCAATCGTCAATATCGACCGCCGGATCCGTGTCTCGTGAGATAAAACGTGCAGGGGGATGATTACGCTGAGCCGTCCTGATTCTCCACTCTCGGTTATAAAGGTTGAGGTTAGCCACGGGGCTCCTGAGCTCCATGCAGGCTTCGAAATAACTGTCCAGCGTACCGACGTCTCGCCAATAGGACGCGCCAACCGCGTCACCGGGCACATGGTTCTCACGAAAATCATATGCGTAGAGTGACGCACCATCCTTGAGCAAGGCCGGAATGACGTCCTTCCCAAAGTCATATGATGTTCCAGGCGTCGCCGCCATCGTGTGAAGCGCGTCTTCGAGACAATCGCTCTTAAAAAAGTAGTTCCCCATGCTCACAAGGCATGTGTCTGGTTGACCAGGGATAGGAGCAGGATCCGCAGGCTTCTCCTGGAAGCCGATAATTCGACCCGCCTGGTCAACTTGGATAATCCCAAATTGACTCGCTTCCTCTCGGGGCACAGGGAACGCCGCAATCGTCAGATCGGCGTCCTTGCTCTCGTGGAACTCCTCCATCTGGTCGATGGCGCACTTATAGATATGGTCCCCGCCAAAGACGGCCACGTTCTTGGTTCGACTGTCATGTATCAAGTTTAGGTTCTGATAAATGCTGTCGGCGGTGCCCCGATACCAGAAGTCTCCACGACGCATCTGCGCTGGCGCAAGCTCGACGTAGGCATCATATCCAGACAGATGCCAGGTCCGATTGAGGTGCCGAATGAGGCTGCCTGCCATGTACTGGGTCAAAATGTGTATCTGACGATACCCACTGTTGACGAAGTTCGAGAGCACGAAGTCGATGATCCGGTACCGCCCCCCAAAAGGCGTGGCAGGCTTGGCGCGGTGACACGTCAAAGGCCCTAATCGGGACCCCTTACCGCCCGCCATTATCATCACTAGACTCTTGGACATGACGTACCCCTTCGGCCATTAAACGGTTCACTAGAGTCAGCGGCGTGATTTCAATGGTAGAGACTGCCCCGCAGGCGTCCCACTCACTCTTCGTCTGACTCGGCCTTTGCCACAGCGACCTTTGCATCCTGCCAGAGTTCCTCCAAGCGCTCCACCCCGAGCTGAGAGATCTGACTCCCTGACTCCTCGGCGAGGGACTCAACCACCCGAAACCTTTGCTCAAACCGACTATTTGCAGCCTGAAGGGCAGTCTCGGGCTCAACCCCTAAATGGCGACCGAGGTTCGCGACAGCGAGCAATAGGTCGCCAACCTCATGGAACACCTCACCGGGTCGGCCGCTGGCGACCGCCTCCTTGACCTCCTCAATCTCCTCAGCGACCTTCTCCAGGACGCCCTCACTCGACTGCCAGTCAAATCCGGCGGCTGCGGCCTTTTTGGAGAGTCGATCTGCCCGCAAGAGCGCGGGGAGCGCCCGAGGTACCCCGGCCAGAGAACTTAAGTCCTGGCCACGCTCTCCTCGCTCCTCGGCTTTAATGCGGTCCCAGTTCTGGCGTACCTCCTCCCGAGTCATCTCCGGTCCGTCTTTGAAGACATGCGGGTGCCGGCGGGTGAGCTTGTCGGCGAGAGTGGTGAGCACGTCATCTAAACCAAACTGCTCTCTCTCCGAGCGGATCTCCGATTGGAAGACGATCTGAAAGAATAGGTCACCGAGCTCCTCCTGGTGACGCTCAGGCCTGTCATCAAGCATGGCATCGAGAACCTCATAGGTCTCTTCGATAAGAAACGGACGGAGAGACTCAAGGGTCTGCTCGCGGTCCCAGGGGCAGCCACCTGGTGCCCTGAGGCGGCGCATGATGCCCACCATACGCTCATAGGGGGAGACTGTACTCATGACCGGGACTCCTTGACTTAGTAGACTCAGAGGATGTAGGCGAGCGTCCCCTGAATTTCAAGGGGTGGGTCTGGCTGCGTACAGGTTTAGGACGAATGAAAGAGGCGTTTTTTTTGCTTCCTTTGAACGAAACCCGACATCAAAGGTATGGTGCGGCAATCGAGGCTAGGTTGCGCGCGACTACGCGCGTGATGTTCGGCCATTCAGAGAGGGACCAATGCGCGACGTAATCACCATGGCAACTCGAGGAGCTAAGCCTGTTTGGCTGGTGGGGCTCCTCGCGCTGTTCGTCGGCTTTGCTGGCTGCGTCGAGTCCAATAATCGCGCTCCAGAGATCGCCCCTATCGAGGACGTAGTCTTTGAGGCGGGGATCCCCAATTTTATCGAGATCTCCGCCGAGGACCCAGATGGGGACCCCATCTCCTTCAGCTTGCGCTTAGACCCGACGCCGCCGTCGGTGCTCGCTAGGCCCGACACCGCTCCGCAGATAGACGCGGTCACCCACGGGGCCATCCTCACCTGGCTCCCAAGCCAGGAGGATGGTGAGACTGAACCGGGGACCGTTTACGTTGCCACCCTCATCGCGGACGATGGCCGCGGAGGGACCGCCGGTCGCGCCCTTCGCATTACAGTGGTCACATCCGCAGCTCCCTCCGTCGCGGCGCTCAGATTCGAGGAGCCGACCGTGCCCGGGGTGTTCGCTGAGGCGCCGTGCATAGAGTCGGTCGTCGTGCGGGCGGGCGGCACCAACGACGACAACGGCATCGTGCTTGGCGTCGAGAGTGAGCCCCTGGCTGGCTATTGCGCAGATACGGCGCGTGTGGACTGTCCCGTAATCGCTCCAGACGAGGTCGTGCCAGGGCAAGGGCTTCTGGAGTGGTGCCCAAGCGACGAGCTTATGGCAGAGGGGGTCCATCATGACCTGTGGCTATCGGCCGAGACACCGGGCACCGACATGCTCGCGAGCCAGGCTTTCTTTGTCCGTTTCGATTGGCCTGCTGGCCCGGGGTGTCCCGAGGAGAGAGCGGGCATAGATCACGAGAGCCCGCCCGGCGGTTTTGCGGTTAACTCCACGCTGATTGAGGCGTCGTTCACAAACGTGGCAGACCTCAAGACGCTCCCGATACTGGCCTATCAGGTCAGGTCGCGTGGCGCCCAGGAGGCCTACACCCAATGGCGCGCCGTTCCTTTCAGTATGGATAATCCCCAGTCATGGAGCGCGGCGCCGATCATTCTTGACGATGACTCATCCGGCGGCCCTAGGGAGCTGGTATACCGCATCGTCGTCACCACCTCCAACGGAGCGGGGGATGGCACGTGCCACACCACCACCAAGTCAGACATCTACGTGGTTCCTATCATGGAGAGCCTGGGCGACGAGGTCGCTGGTGGCCAGTGCGATGAGTGCATCAGTGATGCAGACTGTGCAGGGCAGGGTAGCCTGTGCGTCCCTATCCACACGGGGGCTTTTTGCATGACGAGTTGCGCAGGTGTGGGCGATTGCGTTGATGGGGCCGCATGTGCCCGAGTTCAGAGTCTTGATGGACGCGTGGGGAATCAGTGTGTTCCTTCAAACCAGGATTGCGGACAAAGATGTATGCGAGACGCGCTTGAAGGCAACTATGGCAATGACCTCCGTGAAGATGCGTATCGACTAGAGAACGGAGAGCACCAGGACTTAACTGTCTGTGGCGGAGAGCACGATTGGTATCGAGTGCCCGTCACCGCGGGCCAGTCACTGCGCGTCGAGGTCGCCTTCGATGCGAATCAGGGTGACTTAGACCTCAACGTTATGCAGCCGGGAAACCTGGAAGACCCTGAGGCCAGTGAGACAGGCCAACGAAATAGGGAGCATGTATACATCCCCTGTATCGAGACAGACGGACAAGCCTTCATACATGTGTGGGGGTATGCACAGGCCGAGAACGAATACAGCCTAACCGTTGAGACCGGCGTCGGCTGCCAAGAGATCGAATGTGCGCTCGATGAATATGAAGATCTAGAACAGAATGACCGGTGGAGGGGCGTGCAAATCGAGCCCCCTTGGGAGCCTTCGGACTTGACCCTCTGCCCAGGGGATGTAGATCGGTATTTCTTCCGGACTGAACGGCCCATGAGAGTCGGCGTCCAGTTCGCATCAGAGGCGTCCGCTGGCACGATTGAGCTGAAAGCCTTTCGCGGTGAGAACCTAATACAGGACGCCCAGATGGCAGGCAGGGGTAGCCGAATGTTGTCCTGGAACTCCGCTCGAGGTGCGACCTACGTGCTGGAGATCATGGGGTCATCTGCCCACGCCACAGGCACATATTCTCTCCACGTCCAAACGGATCCAACACCGAGCGCCGGAGCGCCTTGCGTTGGGGATGCCTGCATCGACATGCCCTGTACAACAGATGATGAATGTGGCCAGGGTGCGCTCTGCGCTCCAACCATCGGCCTCGAGGTTAGAGGTACCGATACGGGCCGATGTGCCCGCCGATGCGCAAACACTGGAGACTGCGACATCCATAACGCCTGCAAGAATCTAGGGATGGATAAGCGAGTGTGTCTGGCATCAGGACGACAGGACACAGGGCAGGGGTGCTCAGGGCATGTCGAATGTGAAGGTGGTCGCGCGTGCCTGGATGGGCCTGGCGGCTATTGCGCCCTGGTTGGCTGCGAGGAGGGCGATTGCCCAGACAATGCCATCTGCGTCTTATGGGATGAGACTCCGGTGTGCCACCAAAGATGCGAGGGAGATAGGGACTGCAGGGGGGCGAGGGGCTACGAGTGCACCCGATCCCGAGATGTACCGGGACCATATTGCGGGCATCGCGATTAGCTTACCTTGGCAGGGTGAACCCTCTACGCGCTGTCACTTCGGCGCCAATGGCAATAAGAGCACCCGTAATAACGATGAGCGCCGCGAGGGCGAGCCAAGGATTACCGACTTCGCCGCTCGACATAATGATGTCCTGCGGTATCCCTGCGAAAGTACCCACATGCCGCGTGAGGGTCATCTCACCAAAGATCCCTGGAACCTTCGATGCTCCAGACTCCCAAACCATGAAGATGAGACCAACGCCCAGCGGCCGTCGTGCAAACTGGCCCACCAGCGCGAACAACGCGACATAGGCGAAGGCCCCCAGGGTCGCAGCCGCCGACAGGCTCACCCACGACATTCGGTTGTCACTGAGGACGCTGATCACCAGTATCCCTGGGATTACGCTGGCTGCGAGGGGGAGCGCCGCCGCTAGCAGTCTAGACGCGTATAGCAACTGTCGAGGCAGTGGCCGAATCAGGCTGTAGGTCAACGTCTGTTGCTCTACCTCTTCTCGGATAACTCCACTTCCGTACAATAGGGCCATCAGGGGCAATAGGCCGGTCACCAGCCCTTCGGCGACGCCGTTCAACGAGGTCACAGAGAAGCGGTCGCCATTGAGCCACAAAAGCGCAGGAATAAGGCACGCCACGACCACAAGCTTCGTGGTCAAGCTGCGCCTCGCGTGCAGGAGGGTCCAGAAAAAGAAAGTGGACACCGGGCTCGCTTCTCGACGCGCGCTCATCGCTGCCCCTCCCCAAGTAAGTATTCGTAGACGCTCTCCAGGTCCGCGTCAGGTGCCGACAGGCCGCTGATGGTCAGCCCAAGGGACCGTGCGGTCTCTCGGAGCAAGGGAGCGCACTCCGTCAGTTGATTGGTCGTGACCTCGCATTCCCGTTCACCCAGGATCTGCGCCGAGTTTACAAAACGGGACTTCAACAGCTCACTGGCAAAGAGGCGAGGCGTGTCGATCTCAATGGAGAAGCGGTACGGCCGATCGGTGATCAACGTTCGAAGTTTGAACACGTCCCCCCGCGCCCTGAGTCGCCCAAAGCGTATAAAGATGACGTCATTTGTCATCGCCTCTACCTCGTGCAACACATGGCTCGAGACGACAACACAATGACCAGCAGCCCCAAGCTCACGAACGAGCTGGATCAGATCTGCCCGCCCCACAGGATCTGTCCCCGTCAGCGGCTCATCGAGTAGGATCACACGAGGCTCATGGGCGATGGCTTGCGCGATCTTAATGCGCTGCCGCATGCCGCGGCTCATCTCAGCCATGCGCTTGTCCGCATACCGGAGCATCCCCACACGCTCTAAAGACCACTCTGTCTGCTGAGCCGCGTCCTCCGCCGTTAGACCATGTAGACGCGTGAGCGCCTGCACAAATTTACGGCCCGTCATGTCTTC
>CALELH010000181.1 GCA_937902595.1 uncultured Myxococcales bacterium | reverse complement strand
CTCCAGCTCGGCCTTGAGGTTGGCGCTGGCGCTGACCAGCTCGACCAGGCCGGGCAAGCGGGTCATGTCCGATCGCTTAGGCTTCGCTAGGGACGCGGTCTGGATGGCCGGCACGGCGAGCTCGATGCGGCTCGCGCGCTGACGCCAGCTCGAGGGGATCCCGTCTCCGCCCTGAGCGCAGTGGGCCCGGGCCTGCTCTCTCAGCAGGGCGGCCGCGGCGTCCAAGCGGCCCGCGAGTCGCTTGGCCGCCCGCGCAGGGTCAGCCGCGCGCAGGGACGCGGCGCCGGCGTCGATGGCCCCGTGCAGACGCGACCAGTCGGCTCGACAGGACGCCGACTTACGCTCTTCCTCGTAATAAGTGACGGCACCAAAGCTCGCCGCGGCGGTGACGGCGGCGGCGATGAGGATGATACGCAGTCTGTTGACCTGAGGTGGGGGGACGCTCTCCAGGGCGTCGGAGCCCGTCGGCGCTTCGCCGCCCAGCACCGTCCGCGCCAAGCGGTCCAGGTGGGGCTCGAGGTCGTGATCGAAGCGCAGAGGTAGCGCGTTGCTCAAGGACAGAGCCCTCATGCTCTGGGGCAGTTCCTCTGGCGCAGGCATCGTGGCGCCGCCGACGAGCACGGGCAAGATCGTGCCGGCCTCGAGGGCTGACTCCACCTCGTAGCGTAGGACATCGGACTCTAGGTCGATGCGCCGCTGGCCCTCGGCGTCGCGGGCCTCAAGCCAGCCCTTCCCGATGAGGACCAAGACGCGGTCGGCCTCGTCTAGGCGAGTCGAGAGGTGCTCCTTATAGTCGGCCCCCGCCGGGATGTCGGTGTCGATGAAGACGTTGTCCCGGCCGATAGCGGCCCGCAGACGCTGAGCGATGTGCTGAGCGGCGGCGTCGGTGTCTTCGCGGCGGTATGAGATGAATACGCGTGGCACAGGGCTCTCCTTGGTCCCCATCAGATGATGAGGTGGGTCACCTGTCAAGGGTCCGCTCCCTTAGGGGGGTCAGATGGACCTGGGGCAACGAGGCTGGGTGGGCCGAGCCTAAGATTTTTTTTACGGTATCCGTGAATGAATCGCGGGGTGGCTCCGTACCAAGATGTACGAGATTAACCAAAAAGATCATCGCGTCGGGAGCTGCTGGCCATTGAGGCCAGGCGTACAGGAGAGCTGCGGCCCAGCGGTGAGACATCTAGGGGGGACACCATGAGTCGAGTCAGCGAACTGTTTATCTTTATCTGCGTAAGCCTATTGGCTTGTGGGTGCGCGTCGACGGGCGGCACCAAGAGCGCCTCGATGGACGAGCCACAGCTGAGCTTGGCTGACCTGGCCATGGGGGTCGGCGTGTTTGACGACAGGCTACAGGAAGACCCGCCGGAGTGGGTGACCCAGCCCAACGTAGACGTCGGCTTGGTTGATCCTGAGGCCCAGGCCCTAGTGTATGCGGCTCAGGCGGCCTTTCAGGCAGGCGAGATCCATCTGGAAGAGTACACAGCGTTCTCGGTCTCGGGGACGGCTCAAGAGCAGACCCAGGCGGTGCGATGGTTGATGTCGAGGGGCCTGGCGCTGCAACATCGTTACACCGACGTGCTAGCCTACTCGGCACCGGAGTGGCGAGTCGCCGCTCTGTATCGACGGGCGCACGTGCTGCACTTGCTGGCCACTAAGATCAAGGAGGCCAGCCCAGCCACCGACCTCTCAACGTCGGCCCGGCGACGACATCGAGCGAAGCTACAGGACATCATCGCGCCCATCGAGGCCATGACGACTCAGCGTCTGACCTACGCGCTGACGGAGACCGGTGAGCTCTCGGCGGCCAGCCCCTGGGTGCAGCAGATCAACGCGCTCTTGGCTAATTATCGTCAGCCCGGTGATTCGGAGGCGCCAGCCATGTCTCGAAGGGACGGCGGGGCGCCCTTCGCGGCGACAGAGACTCCAAGGGGACCCAGTGACTCGTGAGGCCATGACCTGACTCAGGTACAGGGCCTCACGGATCACTTCTCTCTTGGACCCCGCTCGGCGGAGCGTCGATGGCGACGGAATAGCCCCCCAACATTTTGGGTTGCCAATAAGACAGGGACACAGCGCCCACCAATAGGCAGCGCTGAACGCAGCCAGGAGGGAGTCACCGTGAGACGATACCGAACCCCACTGACCATCTGGGCTCGCTGAGGTGAGCGAGGCTTCCCCAGCCAGAGCGCCGGTGGTCCGGATCCGCTTCCTCGTGGGGCTGCTGGCGAGCGCGGCGCTGCTGTTCTTCCAGGGATACGACCTCTACACCCCTTCGTCCCAACACATGGCTCGTAAGAAGCGTCTCAAAAGAGCCCAGACCTCCGAGCCCCAGTCAAAGGAGAAGAGCCCAATTCTGTGTCGCGAGCTGTCACGAGTGATGGGCGCCCTGCATCATAAGCACGTGCGCTACGATGGGCCGTCTCGGGAGTTCGACCGCCGCGTTATCGACCTCTTCGCCGAGAGGCTGGATCCGATGAAGCTGCTCGTCACCCAAGCCGGGCTAGATCGCCAGAAGCGCCAAATGCCCGGGATCTTGGACCAGATAAGGAGGCGGCGCTGTGGACGTCTGGAGGCCATGCGGCGAGCGCGGCTGGGATGGCTGCGGGGCCTGGTGAAGCTATCTGTGGACTTCGCGTCCAATCCCGACGTCGAGCTTTTAGAGCATCTGACGCAAGAGCGGCGGTCCCGCCTGAGACCTCGCGCGCAGACCATCGGCGGCCTGCGCATCGCGCGGATGAAGAATCTGCACTTTGAGTTGGCCGCACATATGGCGACGGGCGACGACCTGGAGACCGCCAAGGAGAAGGTCAAGTCCAGATACACGCGCATCTTGGACCGCGCCATCAATGAGACATCGTCAGACTTCTATCGGCGCTTCCTGAGAGCCTTCGCCAACGCTATGGATCCCCACACCGATTATCTCGACCCCAAGGAGTACAAGGACTTTGACTCCTGGATAGAGCTCTCTTTTGTCGGGATTGGCTTTGAGCTTAACGAAGAGGGCGGCTACATCGTGGCGACTCGAATCCTCGAAAACAGCCCGGCCCAAGTCCAAGGGGGGCTCCGCCCCATGGACCGAATCCTCGCCATCACTCAGCTGCCATTGGGAGAGACCATTGATCTAGTTGGTGTGCCCTATGAGGTCGCTGCAGAGCACTTGACCGGGCCGATCGGCAGCCAGGTGAAGCTGACCATCAATCGAACATCCCCTCAGAATCGGATCTTCGACGTCGTGGTCACCCGTGACCGGATTAAGCTGACTGATGATCTCGCCACCCTATCTTGGGAGACGGTGGTGAAGGATGGCGAATCCCTGAAGCTTGCGGTCCTAAAGTTGGGGTCCTTCTACCGCGGTACTGGTCCCTTAGTCTCCGACTCCGCCAGAGACGTCAAACGACTCTTGCGACAGGCGGTCCAAGGAGGCGCCCAGGGCCTAGTGTTCGACCTCTCCAGCAACTCAGGTGGTCTCGTCTCTGCCGCCGTGCGCATCAGCGGGCTCTTCATGGAGTCCCCTGCGGTGGTGATGTTGGACGGCGACGACTCCGATGAGGTCATCAAGACCGATCCCGATCCAGGGGTCGAGTTTGCGGGCCCGATGGTGGTGATGACCTCTCGCGTGAGCGCATCGGCCGCAGAGGTGACGGCGGCCGCGCTACAGGACTACCGCCGCGCGGTCATCGTGGGCGACGAGACCACCTGGGGCAAAGGCTCGTACCAGAACGTGAAGAAGCTCCGAGCCAATATCGGCGGGATCAAGGTGACTCGGGGGCGCTT
>CALELH010000180.1 GCA_937902595.1 uncultured Myxococcales bacterium | reverse complement strand
TTGCTGCACCTGTTGCTGCACCTGTTGCTGCACCTGTTGCTGCACCCGTTGCTGCACCCGTTGCTGGACACGTGAGGGTGGCGAAGTGAGTCAGAGTTCCCATGCCTTGATTGATCACGTATCTTGACCTTCACTGCATATGGTTTCAGCAGAGAGGCATCGTGGCTCAGACCTTAGTGCGTCCAACTTCAGATGACGGCACCATGATGATGGATGACGACCGTTTTCGTCAGCAAGCGCTCATCGCGAATTTATGGGTTATCCTCGCGACCATCGCTGTCTCTGCTGTGTTTAGTCTCCCCCTTGCATCCGATAGCATGGTGGAGCTCGGGTCAGGCTTTGCTCTCTATTTTCTGACCAATTCACTGGCTTTGTGGTTTGCCTACCGAGGGGCCTATCGCGCCGCGCTACTGGGGTTTACTGTCCAAGTGTATATCAGCACGGCGTGCGCCATGGTGCTGATGAACGAACAACCAGCTCACATGGTTTTGGCCATGGCCAACTTTGTGCTTCTACACGCGGTGGTTCTCGGTCGACGCTGGGCACTCATTTTGACGGCTGTGATGGTGAGCTTGTTGGCGCTGGGAGTGGTGGGCGGCGAATTGATGGCACCCACCTTTTCCCAAATGGCCGCCGAAGGTGCGGTGAATCGGGAACTGTCCAGCTATACAGCCTTTGTCAGCCTCGTAACCACAGCCTTTTCCACCGGATACATCATCGTCACTACCATTACTTTGCAAGAACGATCTCGTCTAGCCATGGTGGAGGCGCATGGGAAACTGGAAGAGGCCAGGTTGGATTTGCAGCTTCGCCATGATCGAGCTCGGCTTCTGTCTGAACTGGGCGCATCTGCGGCAGCAGCTACGGATTTGGTAGCCCTTAAATCATTAGCGGAACAGGCCATCGAGTCAGGGTTACCCGATGGAGATGTGGAGGTTTATGAGGCCTCGTCCCAATATCGCATTGGGATCCTCATCGGAACGAGCCAAAGAGGTCTCGTTTTGGCGCCTCAGCGGGTCCTTGCCGACGATGATATGCGCTTCTTACGTACCCTCGCTGGCCTCATCGATGGGGCGCACACTCGGATGATGGCTGAACTCAGTGTCCGTGAATCGAAACGATTCGAGGATGTGGGTCGTTTGGCCACAGGTGTAGCCCATGATTTCAACAACCTACTCATGCCCATCTGTGCCTCATATGATCTCTTGACGAAAGATGAGCACATCGGACTGGGTATTGAGAAGATTATCGCACCAGGTCAGGCGGCCAGCGAGCAGGCTCGAGCTCTGATTGAGAAGTTGCTGGTGCACGCTAAGTCGACTGAACTTAAAGTTGAGTTGGTTAATATGAGCCGTCTGGTCAAATCCAGTGAGATGCTTCTGAAATCCTTCGTTCCGGATGGGATTGAACTCAAACTGGCCTATCCAGAACACGATACTTTTGTCATGGCCGACCGCATCGAATTGCAGCAAGTCCTTCTGAATCTCACCCTCAATGCGTACACGGCTGTCGGCAACCGAGGTGTTGTGGCAGTGGAACTGAGGGTAGAGGACGATATGATGATTCTTTCCGTGAGTGATGATGGGCCAGGCATACCCTCAGATCTACGAGAGTGGGTACTGAAGCCCTTCAACACCACCAATCCCTCAGGTTCGGGTTTGGGGCTGGCGACTGTTGAACGTATTGCAGAGGCGGGCGGTGGTCATCTCAACGTCGATGAATCTCTGGAAGGTGGTGCGTGCGTACTTTTCTCGTTGCCCATCGCGGAGAACAGTGTGTTGGGTACGCCTGAACTCACCACTCCTAAGGTGCCCAATCTGTCTCTGCATACCTTGGTCGTGGAAGATGAAGAGTTGGTTCGGACCATCTTGGTGCAGATGTTGACATCCCTAGGACACTCCACCGTGGCCGTCAATGATGGCGCTAGCGCCCTCGAGCTCCTTGGGTCCGATGAATCCATCGACCTGGTGGTGTCCGATTTTCAGATGCCTGGAATCACCGGGGCTGATTTGGTCGAACGAATGCGTGGCTTACAGGATGAACGGCCTGTGATCTTACTGAGTGGGTACGGGACCGCCATTACCGATGGCATCAAGGTTCCTCCGGATGCAGTGCTTGGTAAACCACTGTCACTGGATGAACTCAGAGCTGTCATCGGCCATGTCTATACCGTTCGAATGGCAATCTAAGCAGAAACAGGTGCCACACGAATCTTGAGAGAAGGTCGGCCGGCACCTCATGGGTCTCGTCATGGGCGAATCTTTTCAACTCCTCCCGCTGATTTGAGACAGCTAGCGGTAAATGTCGCACAAGCGGTATTATGTGAAGTAGGGGATTACTTTCGAAAAATGCTTTGAAGTTCCTATCCTCACGAAGACATTAAAAGATCGCCATCCGTCAGAAGATGAAGCACCATGCGGACGAATTGAAAGCTTCGATGAGATGCGCATAGTGCGCAGATTTCGAGCTTCAAAAAATCGGTAGGGCGGCACATTATGAACAGATCAATTTTCACGCTGATACTTTGTCTGGTCGGCTCGATGCTTGCGTTGGATGCGCACGCCGGAATTACCCGGGCATGTCAAGCTCATTTCGAGATTGGGATCAATGGATCCAAACTTGCGCTAGGGCGCTTCGAAACGCGACGTGGCTGCGGTAGCTCCGTGCCCAATCGGTGTCGCCGGCGCGCACGCGACCAAGCCCACGCGTGCATGGCGAAGTTTTTCAAGAGTGGTAATAAGGTGCCCAATGACTGCCTTGGGTCGGCGGTCAAAAACTTCCCCAAGGCGTGGAAAGCGCTCGGACCAAAGACCGCCGCACTGGTCGAAGCTAAGTCCATCGCTGAACTGATCAACGGAATAAAGAAAAATCCAAAGTACGGTTACACCGTGGACGCAGTCACGACGGGCAACACTGGCTGTCCCAAGCGCGTGAGGCTCGCGCAGGGCAACACCAAAACTCCGCTACTAGCAGGCCTCTTCAGCGTGAAAGAGAAGGTTGAAGCCTACAAGACCACCGCAAAAAAGAGGAAGAAAATCATCTCGACGGTGACCGTCAAAGTGCCTAAGTGGAAAAAGAAGATCGTCCGCTCAAACTTTGCGCCACTTAAGCAGTACGCGATCATTCAAAACCCTGGACACGCATATAATGGATGCGGGCGCCACGCCGCATTCCACATGCTCCATTGGGCAGGTGAAAAGCTTAGTTTCACAAAGAAGGTGAGCCCCGCAATTCCACTCATCAAGAACCTGTTTAACAAAAAGGAGCGCAAAGCGGTGTCTCCGGGCTCCCTGAGACACGGTTTGAGCAAGCTGCTCAAGGCCCAAAAGACAGGCCTCACAGCGAAGCGCATGAATCGGGTAACCAACCCGCAAGCGTTTATGCGCAACACGATTCGATACACGTCACCTATTATCGCGTTGGTGGAAAATGGAAATCACTACGTAACCGCAATGGGCTATTGGGCACCGAGCCTCGAGAAGCATGATCGAGGTTATTTCTACACATTCAGTAATGGGCAAATGACTGAGAAATTTGAGCCTAGTCATTACTATAATCTAAAGTTCAGCGTCGCTAAGAAGACGTTACAGTGGGCTGTAAAGACATATCGTCCGGGTACGATGATCTACGTCGTTCCAGAAAAGTAGAGGGACTGGTAACCCGTGGGTTGACTGGAGTGGCCCACCGTTAAATGTCGCGTTCCAATCTAAGGTTGGGTCTGGAACTCTTGGGTCTCGAGAGTACTTAGCGGCCAATGTCGCACAAGTCCCGTTATGACAACTCGTTTGTACTTGTCCAAAGGTACTTTGAGCTTCCTATCCTCATCAATGATCGTCAATGGGAGGTGCGGGTGTGATGCAGTTGTCTCGCCACCTGAAGCTTCTCATAACTCGCGATAAGCCTTGAATGCTTATCGATCCCATCTAGCCTCATATTGGTGGGCGTTAACCCAAAGAATCGTACGCTCCCCGTGACGCTTGAGACCGCATCATTGACCGTCTCCTCACCATACATTCGCCTCAGGCTATCGATGTAGTTTTCGAGTTCGAGGTCATCTCGAAGAGTGATATCGAGCACGGTGTCCAGGACTTGGTAGAAGCGACGTCGCGCCGGCACGTTGTCGTTGTATTGCAAGAATAGGCTCACCCACTCCTTCGCGTCCTCATATCGTCCTAAAGCCAAGCAGATCAGACCTTTAAGTTCACTGATCGTGCACTTGCCCCACGCTGAGTTTTCGTCGAAGGCCACCCCGATGAGCTCTGGGATCAGCGTGTGTTCGTCGAGCTCGCTGTCTTCGAGATGTTCAAGGAGACCCAGAAGGTCCTCCTCATTGAGGGAATGGATATTGAGGATGTCTGACCTGAAGGCGAGCCCTTTATTGGTGTTGTCCCAGACAAGGGTCTCCGCTTCGTAGATCTCCGAATAGCCGGGCACCAAAATCCGGCAGGCGTTCGCTCCAAGCTCTTCGTAGTCTGCGATATAGACCTCTTTATCGAGGGCCCTCATGATCCCCATCAAGTACTCATATTCTTGTTCCGTCGATCCGGTAAAGTCCCACTCAGAGAACTCGTAATCTGCGGCTTGTCCAAAGAATCGCCAGGAGACGACCCCGCTCGAGTCAATAAAGTGCTCAACCATATTCTCCGGCTCGCGAATGGCGAACTCGTTGAAGGTCGGCGGCGGTAAGTCGTTGAGCCCCTCGAAGCTTCTGCCTTGCATCAGCTCGGTCAGGCTCCTCTCGAGGGCGACCTCGAATCTTGGGTGTCCCCCAAAGGATGCGAACGCGCCGCCCGTCCTCGGGTTCATGATCGCCACACACATGACCGGAAATCGCCCACCGAGCGATGCGTCTTTAACGAAGACAGGGAACCCCTTGGCTTCTAACTTCGCGATCCCCTCGGCGATGGTAGGCAACCCGTCGATGACGTCCTTGGGCACATCAGGGAGCGTAATTTCCTCCACTATGATCTTCTTCTTAACCGCGCGCTCGAAGATCTCGGACAGAGATTGTACCCGCGCCTCGTACAGCGTATTGCCCGCGGCCATCCCGTTGCTCACGAAGATGTTCCCGATGAGGTTGGCTGGAATATAGACCGTCTTCTGATCGGATTGCCGGATGAATGGAAGAGCGCAAATCCCCCGAGTGACGGCACCTGAGTTCGTGTCCACGAGATGTGAGGCTTTAAGCTCTTGGTCGGGGTCAAAGACCTCCATGAACCGTGGGTCCATCATCCCCTCGGGGATCCCGTCGTCCGGTCCAGGCTGGAACCACCTCTCGGTGGCATAATGGACAAAATCCGCCTGAGCTCTCTCTTCGCCGAGGTAGTAATCGTTGTAGAAGTAATTATTGCTCATGCGCTCGAGGTATTCACCCAGCGCCGAACACAGCGCGGCGTCTTTCGTGGCGCCTTTTCCGTTTGTGTAACACATGGGCGACTCGGCATCGCGGATGTGGACAGACCACACATGGGGCACGATGTTTCTCCAGGCCGCGATTTCGATCTTGATACCGAGCGCCTCGATGAGACCGCTCATGGTGGCGATGGTCTCTTCGAGTGAGCAGTCTTTACCTGGGATCATGGTCTGGGCGCCGTCTTGAGACCCGCTGTCATAGAGCAGGCCGGCGTCCTTTCCCAAGATACTGATCGAGTCCACCTTGAACCCCACCTCATTTTGAATCACCCGCTTTACGGTGCACCGGTCCATAGCGCTGATGATCCCCTTACGATCCTTCTCGGACATGCCTTCAGGGAGCTCGGCGCGGATCTGAAAGGTCTGTTTATAGCGGTTCTCAGGATCTACGATGTTATCCTGAACAATGTTGATGTCTTCGGTAGAGATCTCTCGAGCCGCGCAGTACACCTTCACAAAATAGGCGGCGCACAGGGCTGACGAAGCCAGAAAGTAGTCAAAGGGACCGGGCGCAGTCCCATCGCCCTTATAGCGAACCGGTTGGTCGCTTATGACCGTGAAGTCATCAAAGCAAGCCTCCAACCTAAGATTGTCCAGAAATCTGACTTTTACCTGCATAGTTTTCCCGGGGTGACGTCATCTGCTCATCGGCTGAACGCTCGAGCGATCAGAGGATAGGAAGGTCATTCCGCTTTTAGCAAGGCTAAGCCCAGACGCGGTTCTCTCATGGTGCGCTTAAACTCAGCTCTCGAGTGCTTGATCCGCCGCGCCATCATCAGACTGAACTGTGACGATGTCTCCAGGGAGTCTCCCTTCGTTTGAGAGTCGCTCAGGCTGCTTGATGGCCACCCAGGGCGCTGAGCAGCAGATGTCGCACAAGTCCCGTTACGACAACTCGGTTGTACTTGCCCGAAGGGCTTTGAACTTCCTATCCTCTGCCAGACCAATATTGAGATGATTCCGAAAGGGGATAGGCCGCTTAAAACACTGAGCGGCCAATGTCTTACAAGTCCCGCTATGACGCCTTCGCTATACTTGCCAAAGCGGCTTTTAACTTCCTATCCTCGGCCCTCCCTGTTTAGTTTCTCAGGCCGTCAGGCCGCTGACTCCAGTGTCGATACAGGAGACTGAATGACTGGCACGACTTTGACTCTGGCCTCACTGGCCATCGCCCTGATTCTCGCGCATGTGATCGGACGCTGGATCTTTCGCGTCCTCTCGATCGATCCAGGCCATGGGCGCCGCATCATGCCGACGGTGCCATCCCATCAGCCAGCGGGGCAGGGGCGTCCCGGCGCCGCGATGCGAGCAGCCATCCGCGATGTTGAAGCGCAGCTGATCGACCTGTTCCAGGGCGGCGTGGAGGCGGTTGAGGCGGCGCCGCTCGCTGCGCAATTACAGGTGCCAGTCGAGTGGGTGGACGCTGCTCTGGACCGCCTGCGGCAGGAGGTCCCGTGCCGCATTCGCGTGACCGAATCAGGCCGTATGCTTCATGACTTTTCTGCTGAAGATATCGCCGAACTCAAACGCCGTAAAGGCCGCGCTAAGCCGCTCAAAGCTGGCCTCTTTCTGTTGGCAGTCTGTGCGAACGCGGGCACCATCTGGCCGGTCGTTACGGTACTTCTCCTTGCTGGGACCTCGCTGGTCGCGATGGTCGAGGCTTATGACTACCGAGTCGGCCTCGCTGGTTTTTTCGCCTTGGGCGTTGTCGTGGTGGGGACGGTTATCGTCGGGTACATTTTTGATGCTGTTCTGACTCCGACAGTCAGCGGTCCCAGACTCGGTCCTGCGATCCCACCTCTGCCGAGTGAGGACCGCCAGAGTATTCGTCGTCACCAAGAATCGAACCATGGCGAAGCGGTCAGGAGGCGCTGGACGTTTTGGTGGTGCATTGATGTCCTGCTGTCTTCGGGGCGCAGATCGCGCTCCTCGCGCTCTTCGAACTCACGAGACGGCGGCGCAGGGCAACTGATTCTTATCATCCTGGTCGCTATCCTGCTCTTGGCGGTCATCGCCTTATGCCTCTCTACGCTCTTTGTGTGGCTAAGAGGTCTCTACCGCGCCATCACGAGTGACGAAGATTTAAGCGAGACCTCGCCGACATCTTGGGTTCGCCTGCGGGAGCGTGTCGATCGCTTGGAGAAGTTGCTCCCAACGACTGACTTAGTGGGTCGGATCTGGAGGGCGCTCCGTAGGGTTTTGACTCGCCGACGACCTGTAGACGGCGAGATGGGTCGACGGATCCTTGCCCGCGCTGAGGCCAATGGTGGGACCGTCTCGAGTATTGAGATCACTCTCCATGAGGCCTTGGACCCATACGAAGCAGTCGAAGCCGGCGTTCGCCTCTGCCAGCGCACCAGTGGGGACATCACGGTTCTCGAGCATGGGGAGGTCGCGTTCATGTTTCCCGCATCCTCGGCGGGAGAAGACCATCCTGAAGAAGACGAGAACCTGTGGGCTGAATACCTCACCTTCAACCAGACCGGCCCCGAAGTCCGTCGGGATCCCGAGCAGCCGAAAGACAGCGTTCCGGTGAACCTGGTGGGATTACGCAGCGGGCACCTCGAGGGCGCCGCGCGACTCGTGGCCGGCAGCTGGCTCATGGTCATCTTTGTGGCTGTCGTCTGCTCGCTGGCCGGCCCGTCTGATTTTGCGGCGTATCTCCTGGAATCTCCCGAGGCCTCTCAGAGCGACTATGCGCTATGGGGCTACCTGGCCATCGGCCTGACCGCGCTCTTCGCGACGGCGACAACGGTGCTCGGTGCGGTGACCTCGTATACGGCCGTAGCGACAGCGCAGCATGGTCTGCAGAGGGACGCCCGTCGTGCCGCCTTTCAGGAGATCCTCGAACATCTGGAGGAAGGGCGCGACCTGGTCAATCTGGACGAGCAAAGTCGCAATGTGGCGAAAGCGCTCAGCGCCGCCTGGCCCAATATCGACCAAGCGCTCATCGATTCCGAGATGTTAGGCGTCGCAGTTGATCTCGAGTTGGAGCCTACCCCCGAAGTTGAAGAAGGATCTTGGTCGCTCGAGCAGCTGGGCGCGCGTTACCAGCGAGGTCTCAATTCGGCCCGAGAGGTAGGCCGCGAACGCCCGATCCGTTCTGCAGATGACCCGGTGGTGTTCGATAGCCACGTTGAACTCGACCGCGTCGTCAACCTTCCGTAGTGCGCTCGGCGTCGCAAAGGGTGTCGAAACTGCGAAACAGGTGCAAACTGCGAAACAGGTACCATGCGAATATTCAGATAACTGCTCGCGACACTTCATGAGGCTTCCCCAGGGTACCTGTCCCCAATCCTCTTGTCTGATTTGAGCCCGAAAATAGGTGCCACACGAATATTGAGATAACCGCCAGCGGCCCGAAAAAGGTGCGACAATAGGTGCCACACGAATATTGAGATAACCGCCAGCGGCCCGAAAAAAAAGTGCCGAGAGAGGCGCTAGACACATTTGTTCCACGCACCTAATTAGGCGCGTGCTCATCCCAAGCGTGCTAGCGTACAGCTCAATTGGCGATAAAACGTTTCGTTGGGAGCGAAAAAACATGAATCAACATCTCTTGCTCACGCTGACTTTATGCAGTGTCATCTTGACTGGATGCGGAGGCGACACAGGCTTCTCCAGCACAGATGGTGGCGTCATTGATCCCGCTGCTATGAATGGTGACGGCGCTGTGGCAGGTGGTGGTACTGGCGGTGAAGCCGGTGGTGGTACTGGCGGTGAAGCCGGTGGTGGTGCTGGTGGTGAAGCCGGTGGTGGTGCTGGCGGTGA
>CALELH010000179.1 GCA_937902595.1 uncultured Myxococcales bacterium | reverse complement strand
CCCCGTATCACAGGGCTCACCACCGAGGTTCTCATCGCTGACGCCGTCACAGTCATTGTCCGCTTCGTCGCAGACCTCAGGCATGGGCTCTACAGTCTGAGTACACTCAAGGGTACCGTTCTGGCAGGAGAGCACGCCGAGATTACAGGCGCCGGGCAAATCCATATCACAAGGCTGATTCAGGTCGGGATCGCTCTCGTCGGTCTCCCCGTCACAGTCGTCGTCTCGACCATTGCAGCGCTCGGTTCCGGGCACGCACTCCGGCTCCATCTGCCCATCGAGTGAGCGAGCTGAGTCCGCAGGTCCCCCATCATCTTGCTCCGCATCCTTGATTGCGTTCACGCTTCGCCCCGCGTCAGAGGAGCTTGGACCGGCCCCCACCTCTCGCGGCTGGGCGTCCGGAAACAGACCGCCGTCGTCTTGCGAGGTTCCGTCGTCACACCCGAAATTTATGACCGCCAATGCGGCGAGAAACATCACCGTGCAGTGTGCGTTAAACATACCTTATCTACCCCTCGGTTGATTTAGGGGTGCTTATGCAACAATTGACCACCCAATGGCAAGAGTTAGGTTTGAGGTGCTGCGGGGCTTACGAACGCATAGCCAAGGCGAAAGTAGACCGACTTACGAAGATGGCGTGGCTTCTTGAGTGTCTTGTGAAGTTCTCTGGGTCTCGTATTGCGCCAAAAGAGTTTGGCGAACACGTTCCGAGAGAGCGCCCCTATCCTCAAGCTGCAGGCCAACTGTGGGGATCTCATCCCCAATGTGGACATGAATCTCGCCGGACCGAACCTTAGAGCTGTCCCGATGCATGATCGCCATCGACCCTGTAATCGTCACCGGGATGATGGGCCGCTGGGCCTTGATCGCGAGGACAAACGCGCCACGCTTAAAGGCCGAGATCTCGCCACTCGTCGTCCGGGTACCTTCGGGAAAGACGAGCACCGTAGTCCCGTCCCGTACCTGCTGCGCTGCTCGGTCCAGCATCTGGTGGGACTGGGTCTTACTGCCGCGGTCGATGAGGGGATAGCCAGCGCGCCAGAGGTAAAGCCCGACGAGCGGCACATAGAGTAGGCTTCGCTTCGTCACGAAGAGCAAGGTGTGCTCTCCAAGGGCGACCTTCGTCGCCGGAATGTCGAAGTGTCCCTGGTGATTCGCGACGACGACGTAGGCCTGCTTCGGGTCCAGCGCGTCCACCGAACCAGTGACCTTGACCGTGACACCGCTCAGCCGCATCCAGCCTGGCGCCCAGACCCTCCGATCGATCCAATGGAGTATCGGTCTGGAGTATGGGAGCAAACCGATCAACAGACACACAGCGATGCACAGGTACGAATAGGGCATCACCACAAGATAGAAGAGGATCGTTCGCACCGTCGCTCCAAGAGAGTCACACGCCCATCGCTCGCGAAGAGCGATGGGTCGTAGATGGCGACAATCATACCCTTGCTAGGCCACAGGTAGAAACACTCAAACAGATGAGGTGCGCTGACGGCGCTTGCGTATGGCCGGATTTGTCAGTCAGAAGTACCGACCCTATACGCCGACACCAATCACTCGAAGTTGAGTGCGAGGGAGGCCAACGGGAAGACAGTGATGCTACTATCGGCCTTGTCGAGTACGTGCACCTGACGCGCCGAGTGGTCATAGCTGACACCTCCGATTTCGGACACCCCGTACGCCATCAGGCGAACTCTCGAGGCGACCAGCTCGCCGCTAGAGGGATCGAATACCGAGAGCGTCTCACCGGCCCCCAACAAGATCTTCCCATTGGGCAACATGGTCATCCCGCCCGCCTGATACTCGGGGTTTGGAAGCAAGAGCCAGTCTTGATCAGCGCCGCTGACCAATGAGTAACTGGCGATCTCCGACCGAATCGGGTCCTCTACGCCACCGTTCAATATCGTCTGTGGCTGCCCATAGATCAGTCTATTTTGAAGATCACACGCGACCGCGCTGTTTCGATGTCGAACGTCTTCCTCGAAGCCCGGGTCCCAGCCTGGCTCTAGACAGAAATGCTGGCTGGCTGCCCCGCTAGCGAGGTCGACGATATAGCCATCACCATCAGCGGCGACGACAAATCGACCGCCACCGACGGAGCAGATGTCAGTCAACACCGGTAGCTCCTCCGGACGCTCCCATATCAATCTAAGCTCGCCCTCTACATTCAGCTCAAAGATCCCTGCTGTTCCATCGAGCACAAAGCGGCTCTCGGTGTCAGGGTCCCCAGTGATTCCTCTCGGGTGAATGAGTCTTTCGTGGCTCAAGCTGATTCTCTCAACCTCCACTCTCTGAGTCGGATCCGGACCGCACGCGAGAAGTTGAGTAGCCGTGACAACGACAACACCCAGAACAAATAGATTCTTCATAGTCATTACCTCTAGATGGATTCGGACCATCTCTCTCAGTGAAAAGAAGTAGATCACTCAGGTTTCGCTCATAAGCGCGGTCAGTAGAACTGAGCCCTCTGACCGCGCTCCGCGGTGGCTACATACCGCAGCCTTCATGCTGATATTCGGAGACGCACCGTAGATTTGCGTCACAGATCATTTGCGGTGGAGCGACAGCACCTTCACCCTCTGCGGGTAGAGAGGCGTCACCATCGGCGGCGTCATCTCCGCACGGGTCGCCACAAGCCAGACCTGCGCAGCTCGGATCTGGCTCATTGCAGACAGCCAGTGTGCACTCTGCTTCGGAGCGCAGACCGCTGTCCGGGCACCAACAGGTGTTACATTCATCACCAGCGTCGAACTCTGTTCCAGGCTGGCATCTGTCCTCGTCACACATCAGCTCAACTGGCAGAGACGCAGGCTGGCAGACGCCCTCATTGTTACAAAGTCCGTCAGGAGCGATGAGCTGCTCAGCTGGAGGCTCACGGGAACCTTCCATCTCGCGTTCGCCTGCATCATCTGAGTCGGCGGAGTCGTCTAAGAAGCATGGGTCGCCACAAGCTGAATCAGCGCATTGCCCCGACCCGCCACACACGAGTTCCTCCCCTTCGAATACGAAGACACAGGCTCCTTCTCCGTTACACAGTTCGGCTCCCGCTGCTCTATCTTCATCCGAGCCACCTGGCAGAACATGTGGTGCGCGACATGGTTGGCCACACTCCAAACCAGCGCAGCGATCGGCACAGGCCAGCGTCTCCGATTCGGGCGGAACACAGTCCCTGTTGACATCACAATAGAACTGACCCCGAGCCGGATCTGACGGAAAGTCTTCGGAGCCCGCGCCATTCGCTAGACCTGGGTCACATGGGTCACCGCACGCGGCATCGCCACAGGGGTCAGGCCTTTCGCAGGGTTCAATCTCATATTGGGGAACACATTCGCCTTGGACATTACAGGCGTACTCAGGTTGAGGAGCGAAGGCTGCGCCATCGGAATCCCCCCCCCTGCTGTGCCCAATTCTCCCATCTCCAGGATTACAGAGATCACCACAGCTCAACCCATCGCACGGGCCGATACATGCACGCTCAGTGCACGCAGCCTCAGCGCGGATACCACTGGCCGGGCATAGGCAGGTGTTGCATCCATCATCGGCCTCAAAAGTAGACCCGGGAGCACACTGCTGGGGACAGGCGCGGTCGGTACACGACGCCTCCTCCCTAAGGCCACTCTCAGGACATAGGCAGCTATTGCACCCATCATCGGACTCAAATAGTGCGCCCGGCACACAACCAGGAGGAACGATGCCTCCACCTGAGCCACCGGATCCTCCACCACCTCCAGTTCCACCGGGATGGTTCTGAATACAACCAGAGGCCAGAAGGATCGTCGCCAAGACCAACATCGCTCGAAAGACGCAATTGTAGTGCTTCATTTCTTGTCACCTTAATTTTTGATTTAACGATTCACTGGACGCAGTGAATGAAGATTCTTACTGCTAGACGGTGATTTACTGCTGCAGTTCCCTAGTAAACCGTCTCACTGTCACCCTCTTAAGGGAGTCAGAGACTCGGTCTCGTGTCACTCGACTCTAAACATTCATAGAGACCACTGAGTCCTCTCTAGCTATTCGTTAAGTATGTGTTCTACAGTGAACGCTACGCGGTTTCGCTGACGTATCGGTGATGCCAATCGGTCTCGGATGATGATTGCGGATACAGAATGAAGAGTTCTGCCAACCTTCCTATCTCGCCTGAATCACAGCAACTACCACAGGATTATCATGGGGCCTTGGTCAGGCTTGCCCAGGACCTCGCCTCCGTAGATGGTAATCTCGAGAAGGCCTTTCGAAAGATCACCGAATGCGCGGCGACACAGCTGAAGATTGAACGATGCAGCCTTTGGCTCTACTCCGAGAACCGCCAGAGTATCCGCTGCCACGACCTATACACCTCGAGTGACGGTAAGCACAGCTCAGGTGCTGAGCTGACCGCTCGAGATCACCCCGCATATTTCGAAGCCATCGCGACCGCTCGAATCATTGCCGCCGAGGACGCTCACACGGACCCGACGACCTCAGAGTTCTCTGAATCATATCTCGGACCACTCGGGATAAACTCTATGCTGGACTCGCCCATTCGGTTGCGGGGCAAGTTGGTCGGTGTCGTCTGTCACGAACATACAGGGCCTCCACGTCCCTGGGACCTCTCTGAACAGAGCTTCGCCGCTTCTATCGGTGACTTTACCGCCCAAGCGATGGAGACGAGCGAGCATCTAGCGATTAAACAGACCCTGGATAAGGCCCAGAGAATCGCTCACGTCGGTAACTGGACCCTAAACCTCAAGAGTAATAAGTGGCGCTGCTCACGGGAAATGGCTCGAATTCTAGGATACGAGTCCGAGGACCAGCTCGCGGACCTCACCTCATTTCTTGATCACATCCACCCTGCCGATCAGATGTTCGCTCGCAACGCCCTCCATAAGATGGGTACAGGCATCAAGGCGTACGAATTCAAGCATCGGATGCTGACGACGACCGGAGTGGAGAGAGTGATCTCCTCCCATATCGATGCGGTGTTCGACGAATCAGGGGTACCGACTCTGCTCAACGGAGCCTCCCACGACATCACAGAGCTCGCGTTGATGCGTAGGGAGGAGGCTGCTCGAAGGGCTCTTGAAGAAGCGAATCACGCGCTCATGAAGAGTCAGACCGCTCTCAAGAAGACATTGGCCGCGCTGGCACATGAAGTGCGCACTCCAATCTCTTCGCTCAAGCTCGGACTGGGGAGGCTCCTGGAGGGCTCTGAAGATGCCCGGGTCGTCGGCCCTCCTCTTCGATCTGAGGTCGAATACCTTGACGCTCTGTTCGCCAATCTCGTGTCCCTCGTGAGAATCGACGCCAACACGCAGGATATGATGCCGACCTCCATCGATCTGGGTGCTCTTCTAGAGCGACTCCAGGTGAGGTTTCGCTTCGTCGCAGAGGATAAAGGTACGCAGATCGAGGTCGCGTTGCCCGCCGAAGAGATTCGAGTCCGAGGAGACGCAGTTGATCTGGAGCAGGCCATTGGAAACCTGGTCCACAACGCGGTCAAATATTCAT
>CALELH010000178.1 GCA_937902595.1 uncultured Myxococcales bacterium | reverse complement strand
GTCGCTGATGTGATCGCCCCCTCTCCGCCGGTCGGGTAGGGCGAGAGTTGGTCCCCAAGATGATTCGGGGTGTCACCTCGAGGTCGAGCATCGCCCAAGCCAAGTTGCCCCGCGCTGTTATCACCCATACATTTAAGAGTAGAGCCAGAGAGGAGGGCGCACGTGCCTTCACCACCAGCGAAGATGCTATCTGCGACTCCGGACCAACCACCGCAGTCGACGTCGCCCTCACGTCCATTTCGTAGGCCGTCTACGCAGGTAGGGAGTTGGCAGAACCCTCCTGTGCAGATGGCGCTCGCACAGTCGGCCGCGGCGACACACCTGAAGCCCCCAGAACAGGGCGCGCAGCTTTCACCGCCACAATCTATATCGGTCTCAAGAGCGTTCTGCAGCCCATCATCGCAGCGAGGGGTCGGAGTGCAATCCGGCTCGCACCCGTCGTCAGGGTCTAGATTGCCGTCATCACAGATCTCATCACCGGCGCGAACGCCATTACCGCAGCCCGATGGTTGGCAGTTTGTATCGCAGCCGTCGGCGTCTAAATCATTGCCATCATCACAGGTCTCCTCACCAGTGATGACGCCGTTTCCACAGCCCGTTGGCGTGCAGTTTCGGTCACAACCGTCCCCATCGATCGCGTTGCCATCATCGCATCGCTCGATACCGGTCTGTATGCCATTTCCGCAGCCGGTCTCTGTGCAGTTTCGGTCGCAGCCATCACCGTCCGCGAGATTGCCATCGTCGCAGAGCTCATCGCCGGTCACGATGCCGTTGCCACATCCAGTTGCTGAGCAGTCGGTATCACAGCCGTCTCCGTTCACAGCGTTGCCGTCATCGCAGCTCTCGCCCTCGGTTAGGATTCCGTTCTGACAGCCTGTGGGCGTACAGTTACTGTCGCATCCGTCACCCTCGTTGAGGTTGCCATCGTCACAGAGCTCACCTTCAGTGCTTAGGCCGTTTCCGCAGCCGGTAGGACGACAGTTCGTGTCGCAGCCATCCCCGTCGACATCGTTACCGTCATCGCATTGCTCGGGAGGTGTTCTAATGCCGTTCTGGCAGCCTGTCGGGGTGCAATTCGTATCGCAGCCATCTCCGTCGACATCGTTTCCATCATCACAGAGCTCTTCGGGTCCGACCGCGCCGTTTCCGCAGCCCGATGGGCGGCAGTTATTATCACACCCATCGCCGTTTTCTGCGTTGCCATCGTCACAGAGCTCTCCCCGCGTGATGCGCCCATTTCCGCATGAAGTCGCGGTGCAATTGGTGTCACACCCATCTCCCTCGATCTCATTCCCGTCGTCGCACTCTTCCTCAGACGATTGAATTCCGTTGCCGCAGCCGGTCTCGGTGCAGTTCGAATCGCAGCCATCACCGTCATCTCTATTCCCATCGTCACAGGCTTCCATAGCGGTTTGGATGCCGTTTCCACAGGCTGTGGGTCGGCAATTAGAGTCGCACCCGTCTCCATCGGTCAGATTACCGTCGTCGCAGCCCTCACCCTGATTGACCACACCGTTACCGCATCCCGAGGGAGTACAGTTGTTGTCGCAGCCGTCATCGTTCGTATCGTTTCCATCATCACAGGACTCATTTTGTTGCACGCGCCCGTCACCGCATCTGGGCCGGGGCATCGCGTCCGGGATCGAGGACGCATCAGGGATGGAGACGTCTAGAGCGGCATCCACCACCGGCTCGGTGCCGGATTCGCCGCCACCGCAGCCTGCCAATAATATCAATACGAGTCCGACACGTATCCGCGTCATGCTTCCCCCAATGTGTCACCGAACCTCACAACAGGTTTATCGCGGACACCCGACCTTCGGCAACCAGGCTCTCCTGTCATGTGTACTAATTACTTGCCTCAGTCACCCTTGAGATCGTAATCCGCGTCGAACCGTTTCTTGGGGAGCGTAGATGTCTGATGGCCGCAACGAGTGGCAGCACCTTCGTGCGCACCCTGTGATTACGGGCATAATCGTGCTCTGTACTTTGGGCGGCGTCAGCGCGTCGTTTTATCTAGCGCCCTCCGATTGGAGTCTGTGGAGGACGATCATCGCCGGGCTGTGTGCAGGCGCGTTTGGTGGCCTATGTATCGTCGCGCCGAAGATGTTCACTTAATGAACCCAGGTCTAAAAAAATGGGGGACGCCCATCTTGGAGGGGCCGGGACTGTGTCCCCATGATGTTACTGCATTTGTGTCCAAGCGACGGGTCAGATGGCTCGCGTTCGGCCTCGCGGTCCTTATGGTTCTCTCGTGCAGCGGCACTCCAGAGCCCGGCCGTGGCTCGGGTTCAATCATTCAGGAACCGAAGATCGTCGCGTCTATCGGTGGAGAAGCCGCCGAGGTTTTTCGAAGTCGTTGCGCGACATGCCATGGAACCACTGGTCGTGGAGATGGGCTGGCGGCGAAGTCTTTTCCCGTCAAGCCCCGGGACCTCTCCGACTCAAATTGGCAGGCAAGGGTGACGGATGAACGGATCCGCCGGGCGATCATCGGTGGAGGGCCTGCGGTCGGTATGAGCCCCCTGATGACCGCGAACCCCGACCTGGCCGATAAGAAGTCCGTAATGGATGACCTTGTGCTGATCATCCGGGGTCTGAATTAGCGCCTTGACTCATCGCCTCCTTCGCGAGCGCTTGGAGCGATCAATAGAGTGGAGGGTTGAGTTTGCTCTGGAACCGCGATTCTAGCCTCAACAAGAGGTATCAAAAATGATGGACTTCGTTAGGGCACGATGCTAGATACGAAGCTACAGTGGTGGGCCATGTTTGCTTCTCGGTTCACCCTGTTGGGGAGACGAATTAAGCGGTAGGCGCCTAAAGTATACCTACCGTACCGGGAAGGAAGACGATGCCTAGGATCTCTAAGCTGCCGGCTGCGGCCGCCCTTGGGTTGGCTGTATGCCTGTTTGGTTTGACCTCCACCGCGACCGCGAAACCGAGCGGCAAGGACCTTTACGCTAAGTGCGTGAATTGCCACGGCGAGCAAGGCCACGGTAATCAGATGTTCCTCGCTCCGGGGATCGCGGGTTTGCCGAGCTGGTATGTTGAAACTCAACTAAAGAACTTCAAGACGAACGTTCGTGGCTACCACTACGAGGACATCGCGGGTCACCGCATGCGCCCGATGGCTAGGATGCTGCGGAGCGATGAAGAGCTTAAGGCTGTTTCTGACTTTGTGAGCAAGCTGCCCGCTACGTTGCCAAAGCCAACCCTCAAGGGAGGGGACGCCTCGGCCGGAAAGGCAGCCTACGCGACATGTACCGCATGTCATGGCGCCGATGGTAAGGGCAATCAAGCGCTTGGTGCGCCGGACATCCGTTACACTGGCGACTGGTATCTTTTGGCCCAGCTTAAGAAGTTTAAAGCGGGCCACCGTGGCGCGAACCCAAAGGACGTTAAGGGCATGACCATGCGCCCGATGGCCATGGGGCTCGCGGACGAACAGGCGATGAAGGATGTCGTCGCCTACATCATGACACTTGGAAAGTAGCTTCGGGAGACAGCAAATGGCGGATAAAATAAGCGCTGAGGCATTGTCGAAGAAAGCCTTCTGGATAACCATGATTGGCGCCGTGCTTTATATCGGCACTGTCATCGCATTTGTGCTGTAGATAAGGGAGCCGTACGTTGATTATTGATCGTTTGGTGCCGGCCATGTCCAGCTATGCGGAGGACATCGACTTCGTTTGGGAGTTGATCTTCTGGATGACGACTTTCTGGTCGGTTCTGTGTTTCGCAGCTTTCTTTGGATTCTTGTTTAAGTTTCGACACAAAGAGGGCGTTAAGGCTGAGTACATTACGGGTGAGGAAGACCATGAGAAGAAGTGGATCAGCATTCCACACGCGCTCGTATTGGTCTGTGATGTCTTCATCATCTTCTTCGCGGTTCAGGTCTGGTACGACGTAAAGCAGGATCTCCCAGAGAACCCTGACGCTGAGATTCGTATCATGTCTCAACAGTGGGCCTGGACGTTTGTACACCCAGGGCCTGACGGTAAGCTCGACACCAAGGACGACATTACGACCACAGACGAGCTTCACGTAGAGGTCGACAAGACCTACGTTTTCCGTTTGGAGTCTCGAGACGTCATGCATGACTTCTCGGTGCCGGTCTTCAGACTGAAGCAGGATGCGATTCCAGGGCGCGTTATCTCCGGCTGGTTTAAGCCTACAAAGGCGAACCCTGTGAAAGACGGTAAGGTGCAGCCGTACGATATCCAATGCGCAGAGATGTGCGGGATCGGACATGGCATCATGGGAGCCAAGATCTATGTTGAGACAGCTGCTCAACATACGGCTTGGATGAACACTAAGCGTACGACTGAACTCGCGGCCAATTCGGCGCGTTAATCCGTTTTCGAGGAACGAAATGGACGAAACAGGAACTCCAGAGCACGTCGTCACCGACGACGCTCCGTCAGAAGGTCATGCGGGCCATGGTGGTCATGACGATCACGGCCACGACGACCATCACGAAGAGGGCTTTATTCGCAAGTACCTATGGTCTTGCGATCACAAGGTCATCTGTATGCAGTACCTCTATACGGGGATGGTCATGGCCGCTATCGGTGGTTTCATGGCGTACTGCTTTCGGATGCAGTTGGCCTTCCCTGGGACCGAGATCCCTCTCTACGGGTACGTAACGGCTGCTGATTACAACTCTCTCGTGACGAATCACGGGACCATCATGATCTTCTGGGTCGCGATGCCTGTGTTGATAGCAGCGTTTGGTAACTATCTAATCCCTTTGATGATCGGCTGCGACGACATGGTCTTTCCACGTCTCAACCGACTCTCATTTCAAGTATTCTTTATCAGCGCCGTCGTGCTCCTGTGTTCCTTCTTTGTAGAAGGGGGCGCCTTCGGTGGTGCCTGGACGGCCTATCCGCCGCTCTCAGCAAAGGCAGAATATAGCCTGACGCCGCTTGGTTCGACACTCTGGGTCATCGCGGTGGCCCTTGAGTTCGCAGCTTTTCTCATGGGTGGTATCAACTTTATCACTACAGCGATGAACTCGAGAGCACCGGGCATGAAGCTCTGGGATATACCCATGGTCGTCTGGATGATCGTCATCGCAAGCATCTTGTTCATGGCGTCTGTTGGACCATTGGTGGCGGGCGCTGTCATGCTCGTCTTCGACCAGCAGCTGGGTACCGGTTTCTTCGACCCTGACAGAGGCGGAGACCCGGTCCTTTGGCAGCACTTGTTCTGGTTCTTTGGTCACCCAGAGGTCTACGTGGTGCTCTTGCCCGCGATAGGCATCGTCGCTGAGATTATCACGGTCTTTTCGCGTAAGAAGCTCTTCGCCTACAAGATCGTGCTCTACACGGCGTTCGCGACAGGTATCTTGAGCTTCTTCGTTTGGGCGCACCACCAGTTTATCTCGGGGATCGACCCACGTATGGCGAACATATTTACCGTCACCACGGTGCTGATATCAGTGCCGCTGGCGGAGATGATGTTTGTCTATATCGCCACGCTGTACGGTGGATCTATTCGATTGACTACACCTATGCTTTGGGCGCTTGCGTTTATCGCTGAGTTCTTGATCGGCGGGGTAACGGGGATCTTCCTAGGTGCGAGTGGCGCTGACATTTACATGCACGATACGTACTTCGTGCTGGCGCATTTTCACTACACCTTCTATCCAATCGCGATCATCGGCGTCTTCGCTGGAATCACGTATTGGTTCCCGAAGATGTATGGCCGCCACATGAGCGAATTTTGGGGCAAGGTTCACTTCTGGATCACCATCATCGCGTTTAACTGCATCTTTATTCCGCTCTTCATTTTGGGGGCCGCAGGTCAGCATCGGCGAATCTTCGATTACCGAAACTTTCCTGACCTCTCGGAGCCATGGATGCAGGACATGAGGATCTTCGCGACCAGCGCGTTGGTGGTTATGCTCTTGGCTCAGTTCATCTTCCTAGCGAACTTCGTTTTGAGCATGTTCAAGGGAGAGAAG
>CALELH010000177.1 GCA_937902595.1 uncultured Myxococcales bacterium | reverse complement strand
GCTGATCGGCGCGGTTCGTCGGCTGGGCGAGGCGCAGCAGTTCGTGAAGGACGGCGACTGGCGGACCTGGGCACCGTTGGGCCACATCGGCATGGACCTCACTGGGAAGACCCTAGGGATATTCGGTATGGGTCGGATCGGCGCAGCCCTCGCTCGGCGCTGTGTCGGCGGTTGGGGAATGAAGGTGTTGTACTGTGCTCGCTCTCCTAAGCCGGGGTTAGCAGAACCGCTCGACGCACGGCACGTGGATCTAGACACCCTGCTAGAGGAGTCAGACTTTCTCTCGGTGCACGCGCCGCTGACCCCAGAGACCGAGGGGCTCTTCGACGCTGTGGCGTTCCAACGTATGAAGCAGAGCGCGGTCTTCGTGAATACAGCGCGTGGTGGGCTCCACGATCAAGCGGCCCTCGGAGAGGCGCTGCGCAGCGGCGAGATCTTCGCGGCTGGCTTGGACGTGACGCACCCTGAGCCCATGAGCCCCGACGATCCACTGCTCGCGCTCCCTAACTGCTTGGTCCTGCCACACATTGGGAGCGCCACCATCGCCAGTCGTCAGGCCATGGCGACCATCGCCGCCCAGAACGTATTGCGGGGCGTGGCGGGGGAACCCCTCCGATGCGCTGTGGTTTAAACGGGGTGCAGGGGCAGGCGCTCGTTGGGCGCCCTCGTTAGGCGCAGGCTGTGGCGTCCACGCGCATGGCGACCTGTACGTAGCCACCGGACGCGCCCAAAACTGAGAACTGCATTCCGTAGGCGGTCACAAAGTCGTGGAACGCACGGAACTCGTGGGTCGCGTCAGTCAGGCGGGTGAACTCGTCGAAGATAATGATGTCGTTGGGCTTTAGGTAGGGGGCCAAGCTGCCGAGCACGAAGTGCGTAGACGTGAACAGGTCGGCGTCCAGGTGTACGACGAGCCGACGATCTAGGTCATGGGATCGGATAAAGCTCTGCAGCGTGTTCTGGAAGTATCCTTTGACCCAGGTCACGCGCTTGTCGTCGATGTCCGGCGTAGCGCCGCCCTGGTCGAAGGTGCCCTTGGGGTGCCAGTACCACTCTTCGGGTAGGCCCGTGAAGCAGTCAAATCCATAGAGAGCGCTGTCTTTGTGAGCGTTGTTGTCGACCCACCAGGCGATGGAGCGGCCCGTGGCGACGCCAAACTCAAGATAGGTGATCGGCCCCCTTAGATCTGCGCTGTCGATGACATGGCTATAGAGCTCATAGCGCGAGTCGAACTGGGGCTCCAAAGGGTTCTCCTGGAGCCAGCGGCTCACCTTACCCGCGTATGCCAGTCGGAGGCCCCACTCCTCGACTGTCTTCCCAACGAGCGCGCCGAGGCGCCCCTTCAAGAAGGCTGGGCGGAGTAAACCGGCGGCATACTTTCGGAGATTAGGCTTCAAAGGTTCTTCTCGCTCCCGCCAAAGCCCACACGTCGCATCAGAGACCTGGGTATCGTTCGCATTCGAGCGAGCAGGCGGTCCCGTACGGAGGGCAGATAATGGGCTATGGTCTGTCCTTTATTGTTCAAGTTTGCAAGGGAAAAGTAGCGCCTAAAGTGCGCGTGTTCGCCGCCCGGGGGCAGCGTGAAACGGCCATTTACGCTCAGCGTGTCTCCACCCCACTCAAAGCGAAAGCAGTAGCTAAGCGCGGAGCTGGAGAGGGAAATGTCGCAATCTGTGGGGGCGCATTTCGTGGGCTCAAAGCGCTGAAGATCAAAGACCACGCAGCAGTCGAGGTCCGTCAGATGAACCCGGGTCGGCCGCAGGCGCCGTGACCACCTAAGCGCACTGAGCACTACCTGGCTGTTCTTTGTAAGGAGTCTATCCATAAACGCGCCATGCTGCGCTTTGAGGGTCGGAACATCCGTCGACGGACTGGCGTTCGGCGCCCTGGTCTGTAGACGATCGTAATCCTCTTGGTATCGCGCTAACGCGGCCGCAGAGCAGCGCTCCCCCTGGCCATCCCATCGGTCATCCGGATATAGGCAGACGGCGGTGGCGGGGGTCTGACCTTCAATGAACGCGACCGCTGTGTGGACTGTGTTCGCGCCGTCGTTGTGCCAGTAGTTTTCTTGGTGGCTAAACCAAACGAAGCTCGCGAAGGGGACCACATACCGAGGCCGAATCGCCGCGATCTGGAGTTGAACTCGTCGAAGCTTCTCGCTGGCCGCCCGCCGTCGCCGCTGGGTGTCATCGGGGTTGCCGATACCTTGCGCGTTAGAGAACTGGGTGAACAGTATATCAACGGAGCCGGCGCGCTCAGCGATGGCCTCGGCGCGTTCGGGCGTGTTGATCACGCAGTCGTTCAAATTGAGTAGGGTGAGATCGCCGACCTCCATACAGGACCAAGAGTCGCCATGAGTGTATGGATACACACGGATCGAGAGACTCTCGCTCAACGCCAAGGGCTCCCCAGGCTCGATCTCGATCACCTCTTTAAAGCCGATACCCCTGCAGAATGTCGCGACTCGGCCATCTAGAGACGCTTGGTAGATCACCGTTATCTTAGAGCGGATGTCTTGGGGGATCTGCTTTAGGTTGGGTGGGCTAAAATGGTCAGGGTGCTCATGGGAGAACCAGATATGAGTGACGTCGGCGAAGTCATCGGGGGTAAAGCGTGACTCGGACAGTAGAGACCAGCCATGATCGAAGGCATCTCCGCTCAGCCAGGGATCACAGACCACCGCGACGTCGTCGTGCGCGACCAAGTATGACGCGTGGTTGATCCATCTGATCTGCATTCAGCGCTCGCTCCTTAGGGATGGTGAGGCGATCGGCAGAGAATAGGGGGGTCGGGCGGAGTTTGGCAAGGCTGCGGCAAGTATGCTTGCAGTACCGCACTGGGAACTGATGACCGGCGCCGCGATTTTGGTAAGTGTCGGCGTCTCGGAGTACTCTGGGTTAGGGAAAGCGTACCCCGTTTTTGGGAGGTGTTCATGAGCTCGTCTAGTGTTTGTTTAACCGCACGTGGCGTGTGGGCTGTAGTGCTCCTGTTGGTCGTCTGTGCCTGCTCAACAGAGAGCACGGAGTCGACCACGACTGATGGATCCATCGACGAGCTGCAGACGGATCTCAGTGCGGCAAATATTGACGTCGACCTGTCGTCGCGTGACGCAGAGGAGGGCCCGAGGGACTCCGGTGCCGATG
>CALELH010000176.1 GCA_937902595.1 uncultured Myxococcales bacterium | reverse complement strand
TGCTCCAGTTGGTTCGCTAGGAAGGTGATTAATGAGAGTAAGTGAAAAACAACGATTTTCATTGTCGCAGGCTCGTATGAGTCAGATTCGGACGCGACAACTCGGGATCAGCGAGAAGTTAGCGAGCGGTACGAGAATTAACCGTCCATCTGACGATCCGGTTGGGTCCCGCAAGGTAATCGCGCTGCAGTCAGAGCACAAAAGGGTGGAGCAATACTCTAGGAACCTCGATGCTGCAAATCACCTTGTTCACACTGCGGATAGCGTGCTGAGTGAATCTAGCAACCTGCTTTATCGAGCTAAGGAGCTAGCAATCCAGGCCATTAATGGCGGTATCAATAGTGAGGATCGCAACTTCTTAGCTAATGAAGTCGCCTCGATTCGAGAGCAGCTCCATTCGTTGGCAAATACTCGGACCAATAACCGGTACATATTTGGAGGCTTCCAGAAGGATACACCTCCATACGATGCAGCGAACGCCTTCGTTGGAGATACGAACCAAGTGCAGCTTGAGGTTGGGGAAGGCCTAAGAGTGGGCGTCACGAGCTCTGGTGGAGCCGCGTTCGGAGATGGCACAGCCGCGACGGTTGATGTCTTCGATAACCTGGTTGACTTGGAGGCGACGATCCGTGCCGGGTTCGATCCGCTTCTTGGGGACGAGCCCATACAGGCCGAGCTTGAGCGTCTGGAGGAGTCCATTGAACAAGTCATCGGTGTTCGAAACCAGATGGGCATCAACATGAATCGGCTAGATGGTGCTGAGGCGGTCATCAGCCTCATGAATGAGAAGCTTCCGGCTGCAATCTCAGAGTTGAGAGATGTTGACTTCCCAGCGGCGGTCTCTGAGCTTCAGCTGGTCGAGAATGCGCTTCAGGGAACGATGGCGACTACGAGCCGTCTATTGAAGGGTACTTCGTTGATGGATTTTCTATAGTATGATGGATAATTGAATGAGGTAGAGCGTTGTTCATTCGCGCTCTAGCAGATTGCCAGGAGGCGGGGGGACTTTCCCCCCAATATAATAACTAGGAGGGTAGTGGTGCTCACTCTGACCCGAAAAATCGGGGAATCCGTATGTATAGGCGACGATATCAAAATCGTCGTCAAGGAAGTGAAGGGGAAGCAAGTCCGCTTGGGCATAATTGCACCCCGCGAGGTCTATGTTTGTCGCGAGGAGCTATATGATCGAATTCATAAGGCGAACCTTGGCGCAGCGGACACAAATGTGAACATTCTTGATTCGATCAGTGGTTTGTTCGGCAATACTCCGGGACAGAAGGGAGGTGACTCTCATGAAAATTGAGACCTCTCGTTTTGGAGAACTCGAGATTGATGAAGAGCAGATCTTCACCTTCCCAATGGGGATCTTAGGTTTCGCTCGCTGTAAGGAGTTTGTCGTTATTGATCATACGGAAGACAGCCCATTTAAGTGGCTACAGAGCCTCGAAGAGGGCGGTCTTGCGTTCATCATTACAGACCCTCTCTTTTTCAGGCCTGATTATCACATCAAGCTTCGTCGAAGTGAGCTTGCGATGTTGGAGCCTGTGACTGAGGACGATTTGGTTGTATCGGTTATTATGACTATCCCGGAGAACCCACAGGACATGAGCGCGAACTTGATGGCGCCTGTGATCTTCAATATGACCAATCGAACTGGAATTCAGCATGTGCTGACCAACTCTCAATATCCGGTTAAGTACTTTGCCCTAAGGAAGAAGGATCAGGCGGATGTTGACACGGTTGCAGCAGCACAGAATACGAAAGCAATCTCGCTGAGTTGATGTATGGCCGTTTACTCCGATGGTAGAGGGGGCGGACGATCCGCCCCCGAACTCATTTTTGGTGAAAGCGCTGTCGACGGATGGGCAAGCGCCGAACCATATTTTAATGAGACGGTGGCGGGCGCCGAGCACCTTTCTCAGAACGAGAACCGTGGCATCGCGCGGATGGGCCGACGGATCGCTCGCTTTGTTCGTTTCAACCTCGCCCGCTTCGCTAGAGTTTTCGCTGGTCTAGAGGAGAAACAGCGCAACCTGCTCGCCGTGATTCCGTACTTACTGCACGTGAACGAGCCTGAATTCCCTGGGCATATTGACACCAAGTTTGATGTCTTCGGAGTCAGTGGTTTCGTGCTCAATTTGACGGTCGAGGAGGCTGTCTCGGAGCTATTTAAGCTCAAGGAAGTGCAGCCGCCTGCGGAGCAATTGCGCCCTGTCTTTCGATCCGTATTGATCGAGACCGATGCGGGGACATTGGCCACTCGTGGTGATGACCCGATCACTTTTTATCTCGTCGCAGAGCTGCGTGGGATGGGTGACAGCGTTCGTAGAGATCTGCTTCGGCGTTTAGAGAAAATTCGTCTTTGGGTGGAGCAAAAGGGCCTCCCCGTTCGCTTTATCCTCGTCGATCCTGCGTGGAGTCAAGAAGGGGACTTTGGCAACCTAAGAGGTGAATCCGCACGCGGAATGCTGCTGATGGAGCGGTTTTACCGAAACGCGACCTATGTCGTGGGGGACATTCCTGTCTTTTGGTGCACGACACCTGGATGTGATCTGGATCGACACCGCAGGACGAGCAAGTTGACGGAGCGTGTTGATTTCAACAACTCCCTAAGCTTCGTTGATCTCGGTTTCGTAGACTTTCCAGCAGTGAAAGTTCGGCGAAGAGCGATGCTGAGCCTTCTAAATCATGATCCAGTCTCTCCCATTGGGGTGATGCTGGATCTCGTCTTGCTCGTCTACGGGGCGAACGCCTCGGCGGCGCTCTGTGAACATCTCAAGAGTAGGGTTTTCAAAGGCAGTGAAGCAGCCGCCTTTGTCGATCCGTACGTTCTCACTTTCGACGCAGCGTGCGTCGCTCTCGCTCATCATGGTGAGTGGGACAAGCTGCATATTGTGCGTAAGCTGTTCCTCTTTAAGATGGCGCTCATCTCTTTTCGACGGTCCCGTTCTTTACGTGGCTTCCTTAAGTCCTTCGCTGAAAACAAAGCGTTCATTCTACGGTGGGGATGGAATAAGGAGGTACCAGAGCTGGTAGACCGCCTTCAGAATTGGTCCAGTGCTGGGACGAGCGATGTCGACAGAGAGCTTCGCGACTTCGTCCTGTCACTGTATCGAGAGGTGTCCGATGCGAGCCGCGCGACACCGGGACGGTTTGACGAGGAGGAGATCGCTCTTTTGGGTCGACGCCTTGTCGCGTGTTTTGGTCGGGCTGGCGGTCAGTGTCCGACTCAATTCACTTATCTAATTCACGAGTCGAAGACGTATCCCGCCCTATACATATTTGACCAGCCGGAGGCGTCGAAAAACGAGCGGTGGGCGGTTTACCATCGCGTGGCTCGTCATCGTCCACCACCTGGAGATCTGCCCATATATCAGGGAGACTCCCTCGCGACAGTGTTAACCTGGCTGGTCGTCAACGAGGTATTTACTGACAAGACAGATGTTCGTCTAGTGACGACGGATTCGCTCGTCTCCACGTCTAAGGTCGGTGAGGCTCTCCGGGAGATTAAGTCGGCGATTAGACTGATTGATCCACTCGCTCTGAGCTCATCACAGTTTGGAAGACCAAGGCGGGTGGAGCGCGCCGTGATCGTGGTCAATTTTGATCAGCGTAGAGAATCGGAGAAGGTCGATAGAGACCGGAGACATTATCTCCCCTCAAACTGGGATATCTTGAATTATGGGCGAGATCGAGAC
>CALELH010000175.1 GCA_937902595.1 uncultured Myxococcales bacterium | reverse complement strand
GAGTGATTTCTTCAAGCTGGAGTCCCAGTTAGTCATGCTCCTCCTTGACAAGATTGGGGCAGAGCTTAAGCCCATTGAGAAGATCAAGCTGAAGCGGGCTCCGACGAAGAGTCTCGATGCATTCATGAAGTATTCAAGGGGTCTGGATGCCACAGATAGCGGAGATGAAGCAGGTGCGAAGGCCGCGTTTGCCGCAGCGTTGAATACAGACCCTGACTTCACCGCAGCGCGCGCGCGCCTCGACGCGCTTGAGGGTCGCCTACACCGAGTCGAAGAGAGTCTTGATGAGCAGAAAGCCCAGCTCTCGGCGCTCACCGGTGGTAAGGCAGAGGCCCTCGCTAAGATCCTTAAGACGGCGCGCGCAGGTAACGCCGGGGCTCAATACGACCTGGGCAGGTACTACTTCTGGGGGCCCTCAGCGGGTGGAGGCACACCCATCGATTATGAGGCGGCTGAGTCCTGGTTCAAGAAGAGCGCGGCCCTGTCGCACCCTGGTTCGTACTGGTATCTGGCCAAAATGAAGGTGGGCCAGGGGGCGCCGAGTAAGGAGGTCGTCGAGCTTCTGCAGGGGAGCATACGTTCCGGCTCACCGTGCCGGGCGCAATTCGCCATGGGCGTCTACACCCAGCACAATCTGAAGAGGCCCCAGGACGCGGTAAAATGGTATCAGGCGGCCATCGCACGCACAGAAGAGACCGCAGTGATGCCAAGGGTGCTCGTAAGCCTCGAGGACCTGCCCTCAAACTGGGAGATATGCAAGAAATACAGTTTCACCGCGATGCAGCTGATTGGTGAGATCGTGGGCACTCCGTCCCTGGAGTCCTCAATCTTCCAGAAGCGTCCGCCTGAGGCGGCCAAGCCAGAACAGAAAGCGGCTCTGGCGGCCGGCAAAGAAACCAAGCAGATTGAATGGCTCAGGCGGGTCTACGAGGATCCGCGGGCAGCTGAGGCCGGAACCAATCTCCTTATCGGTGAGCGCGTGCATCTGTTTCCGAGGGATGAATATATCGGCGTGACCGACCATTCCGCGCAGGCGGCTGCGGCTAAGGCCATTCGCGATCTTTACGGGGTCTCTCCGGCTACCCACGCCAGCTCCCAACGGTTCCTGCTATGGTGGCAAAGAGCCTTGGATGCAGGCTGCGTCGATTGCGAGGGTCCGATTGATGACGTGCGCAGCGCGCTTACGGAATGCCCACAGGCGACCTTCGATGGGTTTCATTTGAGGAGGTGCTCTGAGGCCGACCTGGTTGAGAAGGCCTGCGAAGCTGGGGATATGAGCAAGTGCTTCAACCTGGGGGTTCTTTACGGGAACGGTAGAGGTGTGTTGCGGGATGTGGACAAGGCGAACGAGCTCTTCAAGCGAGCCTGCGATGGTGGGAACATGAAAGGCTGCTGGGGGTTGGGTTACAACTTGGACGAAGGCATCGGCCTTCGGAAGGACGTCGGCAAAGCCAACACGCTCTATACGAGGGCATGCGACGGCGGGTATTCAGCCAGCTGCTCCAACCTGGCTTACAACTACCAACATGGTATCGGCGTCACGAAAGACGCAGCCAAGGCGAGAGGGTTGTTCAAGAAGGCGTGTGATGGTGGCGATCTCAACGGCTGTGGGAATCTGGGGGCGATGTGGGGCAATGGTCGGGGCGGGCCTCGAGATCGGGAGAAGGCGCGACGCTTGCTCAAAAAGGCCTGCGCTGGTGGGGACCCTCGCTCCAATATTTTCTGTCTTCAATTGGAGACTAAGTTCTGAATCCCAGAGTTATCTGACGCGCTGCCGACGATCTCCTAGCGGGCCCAGGGACAGACATCCGCACAGGTGAGCGTCTTCTGACGCGCCCGTATCTTTGGCTCCGCGGCTTCAGCCAACTTATCCCTCGCCGCTTTCTTCGCTTTGAGTCGTTTGAAGACCCTCGGGTTCTCGATCGCTTCCTGAATCATCTCTTTGAGGGGTTTTTGAAGCTTCACACCGACCACCACAAGTTGGGAGCCGCTGAGGCATATCTCCTTGTATGGATATTCGGGTACGGAGACCGCCTTTTGCTGAAAGCTCATCGCGCGATCGAATCGAAGCTGTCGATACTCCAGGTAAGACGCCACCTGATAGTGGAAACAGCCCATATTTGATCGCATCAATTCACTACGTGGCTTCAACGCGGGAGGCAGGTCTACCCGCCACTCTGACGTGCTCACAGCGGTAGCAATCCCGACTCCTTGTGCTACCTTTGGCTTAGGTCTTGGTGTCTTCGCCTTCTTAAGGGACGCATTAAGACTCAGCGCCCTGGCGCGGACGTCCTTAGTTACTCTCTCAACTGTAGCCCTGTGGCGCTCATAGTCCCTCTTCTGCTGCTTAGCCGCCTTGACGTCGGCTGCCGTCTTATCGCCGCACCTCTCGTCCCACACCTTCCGTTCCTCGCGCCACTTTGCAAACTCCGCCTTAACGGTCGCCTCTAACGCCTCTAAGCGCTTACTCGCACCGTCAGGGTCGGTGCGTTTGAGTTTGTGTAAGGATTGATACTCCGCTCTGTAATAGAGCCGTCTGGGTCTGCGCGGCATAGACGGTCTGCAGCTCTTCTTCGCGGCTTGCGCTTTCTGAAGAGTCTCTTCGAGCGCTGCCTCGCAGTTCTCAGCACCTGCGCAGTATCCCGCGGCGCTTAGATGGGCCTCAACAAGCTCGACCAGCTCCGGTAACTGCGAAGGGTCCTTGATCGCTGCTGCCCGCTGCAACGCGGCCTGCGGCAGCGCTTTGAAGCCGCGGCCCCACGCAATGTCTCGGACTAATTGCGCCCTCCGTAAGCTACGATGTGCGCTCCAAGCGCCCGCTTCGGTCAGAGCCTTGCTCAGTGTTTCAAGAGATCGATGATAGTCGCTGACCTCTAAGCCGGCTTCTAGCGGACCCTCTTTCCCATATTTGGCTTCAAATTCCTGCTTTGCTGCGATGGCGTCACGACGCTCCTGTAGTGTCTTGCGAGCGTCGGCGACGGCTTTAGTCACGAGCTGTCTAGTCCGCTCGTCCAGCTTCGCCAACAGCGGCTTCGAGTTCGCCAAATTGAGCGCTCTCTCAGTCAGCACTGGATCCTCGAAGAGCAGAGCCGAGGCCAACGGCTGCGAGAAATTGGTATAGGTGAGCGCGGCTCCGCCTGCCACCAAAGGTTTCTCTGTCGCTGCGTGGCGTTTGAAATAGGATTCGCAGGCCTCGAACTGTGTCTTCAGCTCCGCACGTAGCGTCGCCTTCTTACTACAGGCCTTGCTGAGCGTCTGTGCCCTTGATTTGATGGATAGACCATAGATCCAGCGGAGGTAATCTGGGTGCGTGAGCCTGCGCGCTTGCTCGCTGGCCTCCGAATCCAAGCCCAGGTTTGCCAACATCAGGGCCTGTCGCATGGCGAACTGAATTAAATTCCCTCGAAGGGACGGGTAACCCTGACTTGGAACGATGCGGCGGTGCTCTTTGAAGATCTCTTGGGGCATCCCCTGGTCGTCGGCTGGGGCCGGTCCGAAGCTACACTCGCAGCCGTCGGAGACGCGCCATCGCGCGGTGGCCTCTATCGCCTCGGCCTGCAGAGTCAGATCGATGGCCTTGGCCATCTCGTCGACCTGCTTCTTCAAGGCGCGAGCCGCCTTGAAGTCGGGGTCGGCCTTGACTGCAGCCTCAAGAGCGGTCTTGGCAGCGGTCTCATCGCCGCGGTCCAGGTGATCCAAGCCCGCGGCGTACTGCGAAAAGGCAGCGTAATTCCGGGTACTACCTTTACCGAGCTTCTTCTTCTGGAGCAGGTTGAGCGTGGCGCCGACGCCCTTGAGCAGCTGTTCGGCCAGGCCTCGCTGAAGCCCGAAGAAGTCATTTGTCTTCCCCTCCTGCTTGACCCCGAGGGCGACGTCGGAGCTCTCCACGTCGATGAGCCTCGCGTCGATGCGAATCGCGTCACCCTGCACCAGGTAGCTGCCGACGACGATGTAGGCGGCGCCCAGCCCCTTGCCGAGCTTGGCGGCAGACTTTGGATCGACGTAGGCCGACTTCTGGAGGTCCAGCTCCTTCATGACGTCGTTCAAGCGCGAGCGCTCAACGAGGCGGATCTCTTTGGACACGCTCAGGTCGGTGATGAGCATCTCAGCCAGCCCCTTCTTCAGGGGCTCCAACTCCGGCGCCTTACTCGTGTTGTCGAAGTAACTGACCGCCATACGGATGGCGTCGTCCGCCATGGCAGAAGGCGCCACCAATAAACCGATGAGTAACCCCATAAATATCACGCGCACAGTCGTCCTCATGCTGCCCCCTCCGAAGAGCCTCAATTCGTTGATCTCTCTAGTCGACATATCCGTCTACGTCGTGGCAATCCGTGAATCCCCGCTTCGTCATACACCTAGCATATCGTCGCCGGCCCAGTGCTCACTTCGTCCCGCCACCGGTAATCTCTGTCGTCACCTGTCGTCCCGACTGGAGCGTCATCCGCACCTTGATCGTCGCCGGACGCTCCCGCAGGACGAGGGCGCGCGCGAACGCCTGAGAGCCGAAGGGGTCGACAGCCCTCCAGCGACGGGTGTCCGCAAAGATGACCGCCTTGACGGACTCGGACCCTCTCAGGGAACACTCGCCTGCCTTCAAGGTTGTGCGCGGCCAGCTCGTCCAGGTCTTGCCGCCGTTCGTCGAATACTCGAGCGCCTTGATGTTATAGGGGTTGACTCCGTGGGGTCCATGCTGGCCGTCGAGCACAACCTTACCGGCGTCATGAATCCAAACGATGGTCGAATTGGCCCAGTCCAAACCACGACCGATCCGGTCACAGGTCTTGGCCTTCAAGCATTGTCGCGCAAACTCAAGCTCCTTAGGGTCGGTGTGGGTCGACTGCCGAACGCTGAGCCACTCGTTGCGACAGCACGTCGACCCACCCCCGCACCTGAGATCTCGAATAGGCTCCCGGTACGAGCGAGGCTTGAGCGGGCACGTCCCATCCTTAAGGTGCGTCGTCACCGTGGAGGGCTCCGTCTGGTTCAAACCATATAAAGGCTGGGCCGACGTCTTTGTGCCGTCCGCGTAGGTAAACCTCGTGTGGACCTCCTTGACGGTAGAAGGCACCCGGATCGTCGATGGCCAGGGACCGAGCCGCGCGGGATAGATGGACCCTGGCTTATTGGTCGCCTCAAACTGCTGCGGATCGACCCGCAGACCGTTCGCCTCGATCTGACATCGCCCGTTGACGTGGTGTTGGGCGGAGTCGGGGTGAGATTCGCGAGTCGGCCAAGAAGCCCAGGTCTCACCACCATCGATAGAGAGCTCTATGTCGCGCAAACCCAGCTCGAAGTGCTCTACCTCCAGCTGATTCGGCTCCAGCCCGACCTCGTCGTAGATCTCCCCGTTATAGATCTTCTTCAGAGCCACCAGGCGGCCGTTCTCCGTGTACCGCCTGATGCGTTCAATGGCGCGCTTGGTCTTGAGCTCTCGCTGAGCGGCCGCACGCGCTGCTGGCTTCATCCCAGAGACCTTCGCGTCTTGAAGATGTGGCTTGAGAACTTGCGCGATGTGTCGTGTGAGAGGGTTCTCAGGCGCCCTCGTCAGCATCTTGTTCCCGATCTTGAGGAGCGCGGAGCGGAACTTGCTCTTTTGGAGGAGGACTGAACCATCCGAACTCAAGAAGTCCACGGCGCCCTTGGACGCCATCATTGGATGGATGCTCATCCCTTTGCTTTTGAACTCATCGAGCATCGCTTGGTTGCTGAGCTGCTCGTTCAAGATGCTGAAGACGATCCATTGAACACCGAAGGTGATGTCGACCGGCCCCATCGGGTTACTGCACGCCTTCTTCGGGACACCTTGCTTCTCTAGGTACAACATCTGGGAGTACAAGGAGCCGAAGCGCACCCCGCGGGTGCGCGCGTCTCCCGGGTTCATTGGATTGACTGCCTTTTGTTGATTCAAGTTTTGTATGAGCGCGGTGCAGGCCTGCTTCTCTCCCTTCTTGATGCGTTTTACCAACGCTACGAACTTCTCCGGTAGGTCGTCGGCGCTCCCCAGCGCGTCCTGGATCTTCTGGTCAAGCTTGTCCAACTCCTCAAGCGGCAGATCGAAGCCATCGCTTAATTCGGACGCCTTCTCGAGCAACTGACGCGCGCGCTCTATATCGCCGTCATCCAGCTTGGCGATGCCTGCCGAGTAGGTCGAGAACGCCTTGAAAGAGCCGCTCCGCGAGGTCTTGAGTTTTCGCTTCTCTACCCGCGACAAACGTACGCTCAGGGCGGAGATTAACTTTTTGACGAGACGGGTCTCGAGTTGAAATATCTCGTCAAGCTTGCCCTCTTCTTTGGCGGTCAAAGTGACCGCCGCCGTGTCGACCTTCACCAGCCTAGCGTCGATACGCAGCTGGTCACCGACCATGGAGAACCCACCAGTCAGGATGTACGTCGCTCCAAGACCCTTACCCAATCTCTGGGCGGTCTTCGGGTTGATGAATCGGGACGACCCCAACTTGATCTCCTTGAGGAGGTCGTTGAGCCGGGCTCGCTCGACCACCCTGAGACCATTGAACGCGGCCAGATCGGTCACCAACATGCTCGCGAAGCCCTTCTTGAGTGGCTCGAGCTCGGCGTTGTTGGAGTGATTGTCAAAG
>CALELH010000174.1 GCA_937902595.1 uncultured Myxococcales bacterium | reverse complement strand
GGTCGAGTTCACCTTTCGGCGAGGCGTGGCTGAAGACGAGGCGCCCTTCGTTGTCACCGGGGATGTCGCGTCCGTATTTCCCAACACCGATGCGACCGTCTATGGCACCGCGGAGTTGTTGTGGTCAGCCTTCGAGAATCCTTCGGAGCTCTCTCTCGAAGAGTATGGCTATGGGACGCCTGACCCGAGAGTGGGTTTTCTCCCCTTTGACGCCCATTTTTTTCCGAGACCTCTGGAGCGGCTGGCGTCTCTCTTTGAGTCCTCTGACGCACCAGACCTGGTCTATGGAGTATTTCCCTATGCATCGGGAGGTGTCGGTACTCATGGAGGTATGAGCGGTCTCCAATCTCGCGCGTCGCTCATCTTATCGGGGCCGCGCGTAAGAGAAGGAGCGGTCCTCGATGACGACGCGGCCCTCGTTGACATCGCGCCCACGGTCCTGGCGGCGCTTGGGGCTCCGACGACCTCAGGTCGAAGCTCTACCCATGAGTTCGAGGATGGGCTGATGTTGCAGGCCCAGGACGGTCGAATACTGAGAGAGTCACTGAACCCCGTCGCGTGCGCCCGTCCGGAGCACGCCGTCATCATCGTCTTTGACGGGCTGCAAGCTCTGGAGATCAATCGCCAGATCCTCGCTGAAAACCCTGAGATTGATTTACCCAACTTTCGGCGTCTCGCGGAGGCTGGCACGATCTACCGTTATGGCGCCTTGAGTGGTTTCCCTTCCTACTCGGCGCCCGGACATAGCAGCGTCGGCACGGGAGTTTGGCCGGGCCATCATGGGGTACTGGGTAACTCCTATTACAACCGCGCTCAGCAACAGGTCTTTACTCCCTTTGATTTAATCACTGGCTTGACGGGATTCATCGCTGATCCGGAGAGCGCGCTCGATCTCTACCGAAGGCTTTTCTCGGGCGGGGCCGAGAATTTAGCCCAAGCGACTCATCGGGCTTTTGGTGCTTGGAATCCAGCGGATCAAACTGGGGCTTTCGTCGCAGTGATCAACGAGTTGACGTTTCTTGACGCTGACTTCTCGACGCTGTCTTTCTTGAATGGGGGGGCTCGGACCAAGGCGCTCCCGGAGTATCGAGTCGCCGATGGCCTAGCGATGGTTCAGATCCAAGCGCTGATGTATGACTCAGAGTATCCCGTACCCAAGGTCTTGCTGATGTCTTTTCTGGCCACCGACGCCGCGGGAGAGAGCGATGGACCGCACTCACCCCTGCTGCGGGATGTCGTGATTGAGCTCGACGCGCGATTGGGGAGCGTCCTAGAGGCGTACGATGAGCGGGGAGCGTTCGACAAGACCCTCTTTGTGCTCACGTCTGACCATGGCATGGAGCTCCAGGACCGAACGCGGCGAGCGCGGCCGCAGATCGGCGTGCGCACGAGCTTCAGGTCTGCCGGTATGGTTTATTTGAGGACTCTAGAGGTAGATGTCGGTCGGGGCGAAGAAGCCGAGCAGCTGTCCGTGGCCGTAAGGAATCACGATAATGATGCGGAGCTGCCCGGGGCCGAGATTCGTTGTCCCATGTGCGAGCCCGACAGTATTGAGACGAATGAATTGGGCCTCGCGACCTTACGTGTTTTGGATCCAGAACAGCCCGTTGAGCTAGAAATCTTGCATCCTGAGTTCAATACGCAGCATCTACGGCTTCAGACATTAGGATCTCCATAGACTCGATTTCGCTCAATTTGCGGTTTTAGGGTACCTTGCCGGGTCAGCTCTGCGTACGCGCAGGGGTGCGCCATTTGAGCGGGGCTGGTCGAGAGCGAATTTTTTTTCTGCGAAATCGGTTGATCCAGGCGGTCAGAAGACAATAAGAACGAGGCCCATACGGAGGGTAGATGTCGAACGTTAGCATCCATGGTTTTGATCAGATCACTGCGTCGCCAGTGACCCATGGACTCGCGGTGTATCGATTCAAGCGTCCTCTCGTTGCCTCTGAACACGAATATTTCATGGGGCGTCTTAAGGACGCCGAGATGCTTCCTCGCTCTAGGGCCTCTAAGGCGGCTCAGACCATCGGGCTCCACGCGATCGGCTTACAGAAGTTCTTCGCCCTCGGCTACTCGTCACCGTCATCGGAGAGCGCTATGGATGAGCATCGCTCAACCTTGTCGGATTTAGCCGAGCGCTGTGGACTGGAGTCTGCCTGGTCGTTCCACGTAGACACATGTGTCGACGTCAGCGAGCGCCAGACCAGTGGCCTGATTCGTTGGCGTCACGGCTCTCCCGCTGGGACGACGTCCGTGCGGTTCCCCGTTGCAGGAAAGCGACCCACGCCTACATCGGGCAACATCATTCCCCGCTTGGCCATGCGCTTCGAGCTGGCTCGATCGGTCTGTGTGGACTCGGCAGGGGTTTTAGTGGCTTTTTGCCAGCATTGGATGGCGCCCTTCATTGATCATGTGCACGCGCAGAAGTGTGAGATACGTGAGCGAACCGACGCGCAGTGTTTCCTCATGGGCGACGTGAACATCGGTGATGATGGGCGCACCGTTCGCTACCGCTTAGATCATCTCATCGTCCCCGGCGACATCGACACCTGCGTTCAACATTTGCTGGGGACCCTCGACCGTTTGCATGATGTGTTACCGATCAAGCAAGCGTGGATCGGCGAGGAATAGCCGCGGTCTTGAGTCGACCTCAGCCGCCGTGGGGCTCGGGGATGTTCTCGTCAGTCTCCTGAGCATCTGCGATGTCATCCCCGAATACACAGGCGAATCTAGGCGCTCTCTCAGAATCGGGTCGAGCTGCGTTCTGACAGATTGTCGCGTACGGGCAGTGACCGACGCGGTCGCCTTCGACTCCGCTGCATCTTGACGTACAGAAGCCCGTCTCCATCTCAAGTCCAAACTCGCTCGCGGCGACGCATGTCGTGACTTGGGTGTGCGGCTGCTTGGAGTCAGGGCAGACGGTCTCGCAAGGACGGGTACAAAAACCTGCGGCTCCTGCGCCATCCATAATGCTCGTTGTGCAGAGCCCCTCTGCAAAGGGGCAGTCCTCATTCGTGACGCACGGCCCTCCGACCCAGTGATGGTTGGGACGGTCTCGCAGCAGCTGCCAGCTAAAGCGGCGTGTGACGTTCCAGAACAGCCAATTTCCGCCAGTGCCCGGGAGAATCCATGGAGTGTAGGTGTATAGGGCCGCTGTCGCGTTTGAGGCGGGCACAATGCGCTCACCCTCACTCGTGTTTCGGCCAATACCAGGGCCCCAGCCACTGACGCTGCGACCCGTATTCTCCATCTGGATTAGATAATTTCTAAACAAGCGCGCTGCGCAGTTGATCTGCGGAAAGAGCCCCTTAGGTGCAAAGCGACACTCGGGGTCTCCATCGGGGCACCCACAGCCCATCGCGTGCATCATGAGGCGGTCGCTTGGCTCTTCCCTTCGGTAAATAAGGCTACTCTCTACCTGCAGCTTAACGAGCAAAACGAGTGGATTGATCTGAAACCTGATGGCCGTCTCAGCGATATATTCTGCGACGGTCGTGCCGCCGTCTGAGACGTCCGCTAAGAAGCTGCGATGACCATAGGGAGATTCCTCTAGGAACGCCTGGATCTCTTCAGCACTCAGGTAGGTTGCGTCGACGAAGAGATCGTCGTCCATGAGGTCGGCAGGGTTAAAGCCGTAGCCATCTGTCTTGCCGTCATCAAAGGTCTGGAGGTCTTGCGGGACCGGGTGTCCGGAGGCGCTCTCAGTCGCTGGATCTGAGCACGCGCTCAGCCACAAACCGAATATGATGGGCGCCAAGCCACACCATCTGTAGAGACGCTCTACCAAGACTCCCCCAAAACTCAACAACCCCTAGACGGACCCGAATCTAGCGATCTCGGCGAAAAATTGCTAGTCCGAACACGATGTTATGGCTCCCAGTACCCCCTGGTGGTGTCCTGGGCCCACTGAGTTTTGGAGGGAGTTCGCCTCGTGCTGGTACCTGATTATTGGGATGAAGCCAAAGCACATTTAAGACGAGTAGACCCACTTATGGGTGGTTTGATCGATCGATTCGAGGAGCCTCCGCTGCGATCGAGAGGGCGGCTGTTTGAGACGTTGGTTCACGCCATCGTTGGTCAGCAGATCTCCGCGAAGGCGGCGGACGCGATCTGGGGACGTTTTTTAGAGGCTGTCGGTGAAGTAGAGCCCTCCCGTGTCTTGTCCGTGTCTCCGGAGACGCTCCGTGGGGTCGGTCTGTCAGGGCGCAAGGTTGAGTACATTCAGGGGCTCGCTCAAGAGGGAGATTGGCTCGAGTCTCAGGCCTGGTCAACCTTCGAAAACTCGGAGGTCGAACGCGCTCTCTGTCGCCTGCGGGGTATCGGTCCATGGACCGCAGAGATGGTGATGATCTTCAGCCTGTTGCGACCAGACATTTTACCACTCGGCGACATTGGAGTCGTCCGTTGCATTGAGAAATATTACGCGGATGGAGCGCGTCTTGCGCCGAGTCAATTGATGGAGTTCGCCGAGCCTTGGCGTCCCTTTAGAACGGTCGCTGTCTGGTATCTTTGGCGGAGCCTAGATCCGGAGCCCGTAGAATATTAGCGCGGGCGATCCCGGGGCGCAGCCGCCAGGAGAGGGGATCAGGTCATGGGGTATCAAGAGAGGTTCTTGGAGATCGAGAATGAATGAAGGACGGACCTGTAGCACACCCAGCGTACTGGATACGGATCGGCTCACCCTTCGACCATGGAGTGTGGATGACGTCGCGGGGTTTCACCGTATTTGGGGTGATCCTCAAGTGCTTTGGTGGGGTACCCCGCACACTGATTTGGAGGAATCGGCCCGCCTTCTCGAAGAGCGCGTGGCTCACTCAGAGGCCTCAGCGCCCGGCCTAGGCTCTTGGGCGGTGATTGAGCGCCGCTCGGGCGAGGTGGTAGGGAACGCGTTCTTACGGTCATTAGAGTCAGATGATGGGCCCGCCGAGCTTGGGTATCACGTGGTCTCAAGTCGTTGGGGAGAAGGAATCGCGACGGAGGTCGCGAGATGTCTGCTGACTTATGCATCCCTCGCTCTCGGTGTCGAGGAGGTCATCGCGCTGGTGCATGTCGATAATGTTCCATCGCGGCGTGTCGTGGAGAAGATTGGTCTAGTTAGAGATGGTGAGATGGTGCACGGAGGTCTCGCCCATGACGTGTATCGACACGTCAATGAGCCGATGCATGACCCTTGGGAGCCAGAGGAACGAGACTGG
>CALELH010000173.1 GCA_937902595.1 uncultured Myxococcales bacterium | reverse complement strand
GGCGCACGCCGCCCTCGGTCACGCGATCCACATGTAGGAATCGAGAAATCGACTAATGGCCACAGGTTCTACCTATATTGAGGCGGTCCGCGAAGCGCTCTGGGAAGAGATGGAGGCGGATGAACGCGTCTTTCTCTTGGGCGAGGATATCGCAGTATATGGTGGTGCGTTTAAGGTCACAGAGGGATTTCTAGATCACTTCGGCGACAACCGAATCATCGATACCCCCATCGCTGAAGCGGGCCTGATTGGTTCAGCGGTCGGCGCCGCGCTGATGGGGATGCGTCCCGTGGTAGAGATCCAATTTTTGGATTTCTTGTCATGTGGCTTCGATCAGCTCACGAACTTCGCTGCCAAGTGTCACTATCGCTGGGGGGCAGAGGTCCCGATTGTGGTTCGAGGGCCCGGTGGTGGTGGTGTAGGTGCGGGACCGTTTCACAGCCAGAGCGTAGAGATGTACTTCATCAAGACGCCTGGCTTGAAGGTCGTCGCGCCGAGTACGGCCGCCGACGCAAAGTTGCTTCTCAAGGCCGCGATTCGCGATCCAAACCCTGTGCTCTTCATTGAATACAAGGCGCTCTATCGTGCGCCCTTCTTGAGAGAAAAGCTCCCAGGTGCAGACGAGGTAGGGGAGCTGGGCAAGGCTGCGATCAGGCGTGAGGGTGATGACCTAGCGGTGATCACCTACGGAACGATGGTCCACAAGTGCTTGGAGGCCGCCGAGGTCTTGGCGGCTGACGGAATCGACATGAGAGTGATCGATCTGCGGACCTTGCAGCCTTTGGATGACGCGACGATTATTGCGGCTGCACGGGAGTGCGGTAAGGTATTGATCGTACATGAGGATACACGAACGGGAGGGTTGGCCGGCGAGCTGACGAGCCGCATAAATGAGGCGGCTTTTGAGTGGCTTGACGGACCTATCCTACGGGTGACGGCGGAAGATACGCCGGTGCCCTATAACAAGGACTTAGAGAAGGCGTTTCTCCCACAGGTGGAGGACATCGTGAACACTGCCCGTCGACTCGCTACGTATTAAGCGGGCGTCGGGATTTCGCACGAGGACATTATGGCTGTTGATGTGATCATGCCCCAAATGGGCGAGTCAGTTGCTGAAGGTACAATCGTTCGATGGCTTAAGGCTGTCGGGGACTCGGTTGACCGAGATGAACCCATCTTTGAGATTACGACCGATAAGGTCGATGCGGAGATCCCAGCCCCTGAGGCAGGGATCCTCTTAGAGATTAAGGTTCAGGCAGGAGAGACCGTTGAGGTCGACACGGTCGTCGCCGTCATCGGCGCCGAGGGGGAGAGTTCGGGAGCCAGCAGTGGGGACGCGAGCCCTGCGAGCGCGGAGCCAGCGGCAGCGGCAGCGGCTCCAGCAGCCGCTCCAGCTCCAGCAGCGGCTTCGGCGCCAAGCTCTTCGACACCTAAATCGGAGATGAGCGCGGCAGATCTACGCCGTGTTCGGAGCACGCCGGTCGTTCGTAAGATCGCCGCTGAGCATGGGGTTGAGATCTCTCATGTCGCGGGCACAGGCTTAGATGGTCGCGTCACGAAGAAAGACATCTTGGCGTTCATCGAGGCTGGTGGCGCTCAGGCAGCCTCTGCGCCTGCAGCCACCGGAGGACCCGCCGTCCAGGTCGGTGTCCCGATGGTGTCAGTCAAGCCGCGTGCGGGTGACCGCGTTGAGCCGATGTCGAAGATGCGACGCGTCATCAGCGATCGCATGATTGAGTCGAAGCACTACAGCGCTCATGTACACAGCTGTTTTGAGGTCGACTACACACGTGTCGACGCGCTTCGCCGAAAGTACAAGTCCATCTACGCCGAGCGTGGGGGACGTTTGACCTTCACGACGTTCTTGTCTCGAGCTACGGTCAGCGCGCTACAGAAGTTTCCTATCATTAACTCCGCTCATGATGGCCAGAACGTTGTCTATCGCAACGACATCAACCTCGGGATCGCCGTGGCTCTGGATTGGGGCTTGATCGTGCCCGTCGTTAAGCAGGCCGACGATCTCTCCATGCTGGCGCTGTCGAAGCAGGTCGCCGATCTTGGTAATCGTGCGCGCAACAGGAAGTTGATGCCTGATGAGGTCTCAGGCCTCACCTTCTCCATCACGAACCCAGGCATCTTTGGTAGTCAGTGGGGGACTCCGATCATCCCGCAGCCTACCGTCGCCATCTTGGGCGTCGGTACCATCGAGAAGCGCGCAAAGGTAATCACACTGCCCGACGGAACAGACACGATCGGGATTAAGACCTGTGGCTACATCACTCTAGGTTTCGATCATCGAGTGATCGACGGCGCCGTCGCTGACCAGTTCATGAGCGAGATCAAGCGCACGCTCGAGAATTTTGACGAATCGGCGATGTAGGCGATGACGCGGCCCCTGCATGTTCGCTATATGGGCCGACTCTCTTATGCCGATGGTCTCCGCGTGCAGCGTGACCTCGCCGAACAGCGTAAGCAGGGCCTCATTGAGGACACGCTTCTGCTCTTGGAACATGAACCCGTGGTCACTCTCGGTCGCAATGGAGACCGGACGAGTATTAAGGGGTCAGAGGCCAGCTTTCTTCGCGCCGGTGTAGAGCTTGTAGAGAGTGACCGGGGTGGAGACGCGACGTATCACGGACCGGGCCAGGTGATCGGGTATGCAGTCATCGATTTGAAGCCGGACCGAAAGGACATCCGGCGCTATGTACGAACTCTGGAAGAGGTCATGATAAAGACGCTCTCTCAATATGGTCTTGAGGCCGGACGAGTGGATGGCGCGCCAGGTGCGTGGCTGTTTGGTCCTGATCGCAAGATGGGGGCGATCGGAGCCAGAGTGAGTCGATGGGTGACCCACCATGGGTTTGCCCTCAATGTGAATACAAATCTAGACCACTTTGATCTCATCGTTCCTTGCGGCCTTCATGACAAGGGAGTGACGAGTCTCTCACAGGAGCTTGGGCGGCGCCTCTCGATGATCGAGGTTATGGAGCGACTCGCCGAGCAGATGTGCGTTCAATTTGAACGGGAGATGGTTATTGAGCCAGAAGTGGGGGTCGCGTGATGGGTGGCCTCATCAATATCCGAGAGCCGCTTGGCGAGTTGACGAGGCGTTCAGCTGCACCTCTGCTTGAGTTCGAGCGCCCCACGAGAAAGCGTGAACCCGGTCCTCGCCCTGATTGGCTTAGGGTTACATACAATCGGAATGAGACCTTCGAGATGGTGGGATCGCTCAAAGAGCGGCTCAATCTGGTGACGGTCTGCGAAGAGGCGCGTTGCCCAAACATTGATGAATGTTGGTCCGCCGGCACGGCGACCTTCATGCTCATGGGAGACATCTGCACCCGTCGATGTGGGTTCTGTGCCGTCTCTAAGGGGACCCCACGTGATCTGGACCCGGACGAGCCTGCCAACACGGCTGAGGCGATCGTAGCTCTTGGCGTTAAGCACGCCGTCATCACGAGCGTGAATCGGGATGAACTGAGTGATGGGGGAGCGGGCCACTTCGCTCAGACAGTTCGCGCCATCCGGTCGGCCTCTCCTCAGACTCGAGTTGAGCTTTTGGTGCCAGACTTCTTAGGCGATCGAGACGCGATGGCGAGAGTGCTTGAGACGACTCCAGACATCGTGGCTCACAACACGGAGACGGTTCCACGTCTCTATCGCCGGGTGCGTCCCAACGGGATTTACCAGCGCACCCTCGATGCCATCGAGCAGATCAGCCAACATCCCAAGGTCTTGAGCAAGACCGGGTTGATGCTTGGCTTGGGTGAGTCGGACGAAGAGATCGAGTCGGTGATGTATGACCTGAGGGAGGTCGGCTGCGAGATTCTCAGCCTTGGCCAGTTCCTTTCACCGTCACCGCGGCACCTGGCGGTCGAGCGCTGGGTGACACCAGACACCTTCGCGAGGCTCGCGGAGGTTGGGCGAATGATGGGCTTCCGCCATGTCGAGTCAGGACCGATGGTCCGTTCGAGCTACATGGCGCATCGCGCCTTTGAACTATAGGAGAGGTAGTTGTGAGTTCGCTAAACCAGTATTTCCCTACGGCCGAGGATCCGGCGATGGTCACTGAGCGCTCTTTGTCAGAGTTGGCGAAGACCATGACCTCGAGCAGGATTCTCGTGATCGCGTATGCAGTGCGAGAGCGCATCGCGGCTGGCGCAGATGTGGCCAACTTTACCGTCGGTGACTTCTCACCTCAGCAGTTCAACATTCCCAGCGGTCTAAAGGCTGCCATCACTGCAGCCGTAGATCGTAACGAGACATATTATCCTCCAGCCCACGGCACGCCCGAACTCAGATCGGCGCTGCAGCGACATTACCGCGACGAGCTCGGGCTTGATTATCCAGAGGACGCGTTCTGTGTTGCTTCGGGCGCGAGACCAGTCCTGTATGCGGCTTATCGTTGTCTACTCGATCCCGGTGAGGTCGTCGTCACGCCAGCGCCGAGCTGGAACAATAACAACTTCTGTCATTTAGTCGGCGCGAAGCACGTCGTAGTACCGACACAGGCTGAAGATGGGTTCATGCCGACCGCTGAGAGTTTGGCGCCTCACTTACGAGATGCGCGGCTCTTGGTGCTTTGCTCTCCCATGAACCCTGCTGGCACCATGATCACCGAGGCACAGATGCGAGACATCTGCGACCTCGTCTTGGCTGAGAATAAGCGACGTAATGAGACGGGAGAGCGTCTCTTATATCTCATGTATGACCAAGTCTATCGAATGCTGGCCTTCGACGGTCGTGAGCATGTCACTCCTGTTTCTGTGGCGCCTGAGATGGCCGCCTATACCTTGTTTACGGACGCCATCAGTAAATGCTTCGGGGCGACTGGTCTCAGGGTAGGCTGGATCGCAGCGCCGCCCTTTATCGCGGCGCGAGTGAAGGCGCTGATGACTCATATGGGCGCCTGGGCTCCGCGGCCTGAGCAGATAGGGACAGCAGAGTTTCTCTCGCAGCCCGAGGCCGTTCACGCCTTCTTAACTGAATTCAGAGCCGGAATTCGTGCGCGACTGAAGTTATTATCCGACGCATTCTCTAGCTGGAAAGCCGAAGGCCTACCGGTCGATGTTATCCCACCTCAGGGCGCCATCTATCTCAGCGTACGTATCGATCTCGAGGGCCAGCCTGGCTTTCCTGATGAGGACTCAGTGCGCAGTTACCTCCTCAATGAGGCCGGCTGCGCGGTCGTCCCGTTCAGCGCCTTTGGTGACTCCACTAATCGCGGGTGGTTTCGATTTAGTGTCGGCGCAGTAAGCGTAGAAGACATCGAAGCCTGCATCCCGCGGATTAAGGCTGCGTTGCAGTCTGCTGTGAGCTAAATCAAGCGACACGATGATCGACACCCTCGACAATATGAGAGCGACTCAACCCGCTGATCCGGGTACGCCCTCAGATCCCGATGATGGAAACGGCGCTCGCAGGCTTGACACCTTTGGTGGTGTCTTTACGCCTAGCATTCTCACAATCTTGGGCGTCGTCCTCTATCTGCTCGTCCCATGGACCGTCGGGAATCTGGGGCTTGGCGGCGCGATGCTCGTCATCGTCCTGTCTCATGTTATCTCTTTGTCTACGGGCCTCTCAGTATCGAGTATCGCGACGAATCGGACCGTTGGCGCTGGTGGCGCGTACTACATGATAAGTCGATCTCTGGGGGCGCCGGCCGGCGCCGCCGTCGGGATCCCACTGTTCTGCGCTCAGGCGCTCAGCGTCGCGTTCTATGCCGTTGGTTTCAGTGAGTCCATCGTCCATTTACTCCCGGCAGATTTGGGCCACCCAGTCCTAAACATCTTCCTGGACCCGCGCGTTGGTGCAGGTCTCTCCGCGCTCATCTTGTGCTTCATCGCCATGAAGAGCGCCGAGGCTGCCATTAAGGTGCAGTACTTTGTGATGGCGGCCATCGGTCTATCACTGGTGGCCATCTTCGTGGGGGGTATCAGTAAGTCCCCGGCCGAGATCGAGTGGTTCATGAGTGAACAGACTCGGAGTAGCCTACCCAAGACACACTCTTTCTCGGAGGTGTTCGCGGTCTTTTTCCCAGCGGTGACGGGCATCATGGCCGGCGTCAGCATGTCTGGGGATTTGAAAGACCCGAGGAAGAGCCTCCCGAAGGGCACCTTGCTGGCTATCGGCGTTGGTTTCGTGGTCTACATGATCGTCCCGGTGTTCATCGCGATGAACTTCTCGCCTGCTGAGCTGCTCGACCCAAATCATACCGTTGATGGTAAGCCCGCATATGTGGGCGAGTATGCCCTCTTTGTCCACGCCGGCTTTCTAAAGCCTCTCGTATACCTCGGACTGTGGGGAGCGACGCTGTCCAGCGCGGTGGGCTCTATCCTGGCTGCGCCAAGGACGCTGCAGGCTCTGGCGACTGATGGCTTGGCGCCGAAGATACTGGCGAAGGGGCATGGACCAGCGAACGAGCCGCTCATCGGGATGTGGGTGACCTTCGTGCTCGCGATGCTCGGCGTCCTCCTGGGTAGTCTAGACGCCATAGCGACCCTGCTCACGATCTTCTTCCTGGCGACCTATGGCATAACAAACCTGGCGTGTGGACTTGAACTCTGGGCGGCGAACCCGAGCTTCAGACCGACCTTCAGAGTGTCACATTGGATCAGCCTCTCTGGTGCAGCGGCATGTTTCTATGTCATGAGCATCATCGATTTGGGGTCCATGGCCGCGGCGGCCTGTATCTGTGTGTGCATCTACATTTTTGTACAGCGTCGTTCATTGAACACCACGTATGGGGACGCACGGCATGGACTGTGGTCAGCGCTCGCTAGAACAGCGCTGCACCATCTGAGTAAGACCGACTACCATGACCAAAACTGGCGCCCTAATTTACTGATCTTCGGTGGGCCTGCCCAACGACGGCGCTATCTCCTAGAGATGGGCGCATCCGTGGTGCAGGAGCGAGGCATAACCTCGTACATCGAGATGTTGAACGGAGAGGTGAACGAGCTCGCTCCTATTCGTAAGGAGAAGGCCAAGGACTTGGTCGAGCTGTCCGGTGATTATCCGAACGTCTTCTTTCGAGTGGATATCGTTCCTGATGTATACCGCGGCGTCGTCACCACCACTCAATCCTATGGTATCGGAAGTCTAGAGGCGAACACCGTAATGCTCGGTTGGCCCAACAAGTCAGAGCGCGCAGCCGCCTACTTTCAGATGCTCAAGGAGCTGGTCCAGCTGGAAAACACAGTGATGGCCGTGAACTACGATGAGAGGCGGCGTTTTGGACGTCGCCGTGAGATTCACATCTGGTGGGGGGGCTTCCAAGCAAACGGGGGGATGATGTTACTCATCACCTACCTCATCAGAGCACATCACCGTTGGCAAAATGCCACAGTCAAGGTACTCACGGTCGTTGGCTCTGAGGAGGATAGGGTGCTTGCGCTGGCTGGGTTAGGCCGAGTGCTGAAGAGCGCGAGGCTCGAAGCTGAGCCCGTCGTAATCCTTCGTCAGGGAGAGGCAATTGAGGAGTTAATGAGCAATTATAGTCGGCGCGCTGACCTCGCTATTTTGGGATTAAGGCTGCCCGAGAACGAAATGGATTCCGTTTCGCTGTTCGACCACTATAATAGTCTCTTGTCCAACTTACCGACTACGGTGCTGGTGCATAGTGGCGGTGCTTTTAATGCGGCGCCGGTTTTATTCGATAGCTAATGCTAAGTAGCCCGGTCTCACCCGGGTAGAGGCGATTATTGATGTCTGCGGTCCTACGGCAACCTGACCGGAATATTGTAACCAAGCAGCGGGCAGCCGCCGTGCTTCGTCGTTTGGGCCTAGACTGGGCGACGGACCATGATTTTCTCCCGTGGCCTTTACCACCTGTTGTCCCACTAAGCCGCAAGAACAATCGCGACTGGTGGGTTGGCGATGGCATTATGGTCAGCTTTCAAGGGACGGAGGAGCAGTTCCCCTTTGAGGGCACCTGGTCCAGCGACCAGAACATGCGCTCTAACGGTCGCTGTCCGGAGGTTGCGGCCGCCATCTTGGTGCATTGCTGGAATGACCCAGAATATCGTCCGCTCTTCGACCTGCCTGATTGGGAGCTTAAGCTTCATGACGTCGTCGCGGGTGAATCCATTGAGCTAGAAGACTTCCCTCTTGGTCGAATTCGCTATCGGCTCTTGGACGAGCCAAAGAGCCTAAGGGACGTCTTGCCGATTGAGCGGGAGCTCCTTCGCTGGTCTCGGGTTGATGGTCGATCCTTACGTCCCCGTGTCATCTCTGATGACGGCGGTCCAATGCGTCTGGAGGCTTCGTGTATCCAGGTGGAAGACCAGGCCATCCATGATCTACTCGCGGCGCTACGCTCCTGGAACCGGTCGTCTGTGCAGATCGCCGGTCATAAGGTTGATGACTTCAAGCAACGCCTTATCAATCGAACATTCAACTATCTCTTGCAGGTCGACGAGATCATGTATGGAGATATGCAGCTCCGCCCTGTTGCGACGCCGTTTCTACCCACGCTCAGCGCAACGGAGGTCGATGACCACGTTGAGTTGACCTGGTCTCCGATCATTCACAAGATTTTCCCTTATGGAGGCGGGTTCGCCGTCTGTGGTGATGGCACTTTCAGACCGCTGGCAGACAGTCGGTTTGTTGATATGGCTGAGCGGTTCGTGGACGCCCTTCCCAATGTGCCGCTCGATGAGATTAATCTCTTTGTGGAGAGAGTCGTTCTCGCCAGCGCGCTGCCGTGTACCCTCGACGGACCGAATTTACCCGAGCTGCGTACTGCCGATTACGTGGGCGGCCGAGTCTCGTTGACCGAGGATGAGCAGTTTCTCTGTCTCGGTTTCGACTACGTCTACGGTATCGATGGGGAAGAGCACATCGTTCCATCTGATGCTCTGAACAGCCAGCATCGTCTAGGCGAGACGATCTTTCGGCGTAATCATGAACGAGAGACAGAGTTGAGAGACGAAGCGCGCTCCGTGCTAGGTGTGGCGCTGCCTACTCGACTCGAGGATGACGCAGCGTATCGTATCTTGCTGGAGGGCCTACCTCGTCTACCCGAGGGATGGAGAGTAGACACCTCAGCGAAGCTTTCGCGGTTCAAGGTGCGTGGACGACTCTCGTCTAGAGTCACGGTACCGAGCGGAGTTGATTGGCTCGATCTCAAGGTCGAGTTCTATTACGGGGACACGGTCGTTCAAGGGAAGGATGTCCTCAAAAGTTGGCGAAAAGGTGAGAGGTTTCATCGGCTTGATGACGGGACGCTCGTACATCTCCCCGAAGAGTGGCTCAAGCGACATGGGGTCGTCCACGAGGAGTTGGAGGCGATTCGAGAGTCCAATGAAGGCCGGATTCCACATTATGCGGCTCCGATGCTCGAGGAACTCTTGGGTGAGGTTGATGGCGATATCTCCGCTTGGGAAGCGCGCCTGGAAGAGCTAGAGGACGCGAGCCGTGTCCCTGATCGGAAACGACCAGAGGGCCTTCAGGCGGATCTCAGAGAGTATCAGGACGCCGGTTTCCGCTGGCTCTCCTGGCTGAGAGACCGCGGTTTTGGTGGGGTCCTGGCCGACGACATGGGTCTCGGTAAGACCATCCAAGCGCTCACCTTACTTTTGTCGGAGCACCTCAACGATGGGCCCCCATCATTGGTCGTCGCGCCGACCTCAGTCATTTACGCGTGGAAGGAGGAGTCGGAGCGATTCACACCGGCTCTCAACGTCTGTGTTTATCACGGATCCAACCGACCACCAGTGCCTCCCGAGGACGCAGACGTCGTCGTGACGTCTTATGGGCTGCTCAGACACGCGGCCGACGCGTTTGATCGGCCGTGGCGTGTCATGATCTTAGACGAAGCCCAGCGTATTAAGAATCCGCAAAGCCATGTCGCGCGGGTCGCCCGTCGACTGAACGCACAGTACCGCTACGCCTTGACGGGTACGCCGCTGGAGAATCGTTTACTGGAGCTTTGGAGCATCTTTGAGTGCCTGATGCCGGGCTTTTTTGGTCCGAGGCAGGCCTTCCGTCGTCGCTACGCGGTGCCTATTGAGCGAGACCGTGATGAGCAGGCCTTGCATCGTCTTCAGCGGCGGATTAGGCCCTTCATCTTACGGCGACTGAAGAGTGAGGTGGCCCAGGAGCTGCCGCCGCGGCAAGAGCAGATCTTGTATTGTGAGTTAGGGCCAGCCCAGCGACGACTCTATGAGCGTGTCAGGACAACATACCGGCACGCCGTGCTCCAACAGGTCTCTGAGACGAGCACCGGGCGGTCCACTTTACCTGTGCTGGAGGCGCTGATGCGACTTCGCCAGGCATGCTGTGACCCAGCGCTATTACCGTTTCCGGAAGCAGAAGAGGTGCAGGAGTCGGCGAAGCTCGATCTCTTGGTTGAGACCTTAGACAAGACGATCCCGGCGGGCCACCGCACCTTGGTCTTCTCCCAGTGGACGTCCTTACTTAAGCGAGTTATCCCACGGCTTAACAACCGTAAGTGGGACTTCTTGTATCTCGATGGTCGCACTACGAAGCGCCATGAGCTCGTCAAGGCGTGGAACCTGCCCGATGGACCTCCGGTCTTCTTAATCAGTCTGCGAGCCGGTGGTACCGGTCTTAACTTGACCGGCGCCGATCATGTCATTCACCTCGATCCTTGGTGGAACCCTGCCGTTGAGGATCAGGCAACCGATCGTGCCCATAGAATTGGGCAAACGCGGCCGGTCGTTGCCTATCGCTTTGTGGCGAGGGACACCGTCGAAGAGAAGGTCATCGCCCTTCAAGAGCGTAAGCGGGCTCTCTTTGATATGACCGTAGAGCAAGGCCGGTTCCCAGTTGAGCAGCTGACCCGCGAAGACATCGAGGAGTTCTTCGCTGGCGATGAACTGTCAGAGGTTAAGCCACTCGAGAAGGATGTGATCCCGACCAATAAGGAAGCCGTGGACGACGCCGAAAAATCCGCGCTGCTTCTCAACCAGGATGACCATCTCACCGAAGCGAGCATTTGCCAGATCACTGGCTGGACCTCGGAGCAGTCAAGAGATTGGCTCTCTACCCAGCTCGAGGCCGGTGTTCTCGCTCAACATGGCGAGGCTGACGGGACCTACTACGTCAAGGTCGATTAGCTCGCTCGCAGCTCTTGCGTGGAGCGTCGATGCGTCTAGCCGGCCAACAACGAACCGCCAGGCGTCCGAGAATTGTACCTAGCCTGCCCTTGAGTGTATTGTTCTCTCACGTAGTTTCGAGCTTCGGGGGCGACCAATATGTCTACATTATTACGAATCCTTACCTGTACGATGCTGTGCATCTCCATTTCGGCCCTAGCTGGGTGCGAGGTGGCAGATGAGATTCTCGACGAGCTAGACGTCGACGCAGGGGCAGATGTGGGCGGTGGCGGCGAAGGCGGCGCAGGTGCTGAAGGCGGCGCAGGCGGCGCTGGTGCTACAGGCGGCGAAGGCGGCGCGGGTGCTACAGGCGGCGAAGGCGGCGCGGGTGCTACAGGCGGCGAAGGCGGCG
>CALELH010000172.1 GCA_937902595.1 uncultured Myxococcales bacterium | reverse complement strand
TTCGCGGAGTCAATCACGGCTATATCTTCGTCGAACTCTACGAACGAGCACATCGACACAATGAACTCCAATTATTCGGTGAGCGCCGCCGCCGGTTCTTGTCGTGCTGCCGTATTGGCAGGGAAGAAAGCTCCGAAAAGACAGAATAAAACAGCGATCCCAACGGCGGCTCCCCAAAGCCACAGAGGGAACTCAAAGAAGGTCTCAGGCTTGTAAGGAAATTCGGGCAGCTGGGTCGAGATCCAATCGACGAGCTTGGCGCCGGAGAAGCCCACCAAGGCACCCAAGGTCCCTCCGACCACTCCGATGATGGTCGCCTCACCTAGGATAATGGCCCTCACCGCGTTCTTGCTCGCACCAAGCGCCCTCAACAGACCCAACTCTCGCTTTCTTTGGTAAATGATCATGAAGAACATCTGGCCAATATTTACCGCGGCGATCCCAACGATGATGAAGCTGATCAGTGCAAAAATACTCTCAACAGTCCTGATGATGTTCGCGGCGCGCTCTGCGTTCTCCGTGCTGTCCGCGAGGTCGTAGCCAGCCGCCTTAACCGCGGCGACGACCTGGGGCACCGTCGTCTGATCCTTTAGCTTGATGATGACCGAATGGTATTGGCCCCCTGATGCCGAACCGGAGAAGTGCGTGTTCAACCGTTTCACATATGCGAGGGGCACGGTCACACCGACGGTGATCGCCTTATTTGAGAAGCCTACGAGCTTGATCCGTCGGGTGAGCGCCTTTCCACGCTTTGACCGACCGAGGAATGAGCGTCCGAGGGTCACGTTGATCTGAAAGCCAAGCACCGTCCCTTTGGATAACTTGGGCATCTTCACCTTGCCGCGACTGCCGCTCAGCGCCGTAGCTAAGCTGCCGTTATAGAGCTCCAAGAGGTGGTGACTCACGACGAAGGGGATCGGCGTCTCACAGCGCTTCGTGTCACGCGCGCAATAGCTATCGCCGGGGCACGCCGTGAGACGGGTCTTCTCAGCGTATTCGCAGGTCAGCTTCTGACATTGACCATCTTCACAGCGACGACCATCGGGGCATTGAGATTGTGCTTCACACGCGATCGGCGCGTCCCAGTCCCTAAAGGCTTCAGGATCGGTCAGCTCATCCTTGATGAGCGTAGGTTGCAGACCATCTGCGATGATCTCAGCTCGTACGTTGTGCCCAAAGATCCCTTTTCCACCGTATCCGCTGGCGGGGAAGGTGAGCTTCATCTTGGGAGAGACCTCTACGACACCTGGTAGGGCCTCAAATTGAGTGACGGTGGCGTCATTGAGCGGCTGACTCCCGCCGATATGTCCAAAGCCTGTGTCGAAGGTCTTGGGCACAACCTCGACTTGATCGACCAGAAAGATCTTGCCGAGGACGACGTTCTTGATCCCTTCGCCGAGCCCGATGAAGAACACGAAGGTCGAGATGCCCACGATGATCCCGAAGGCGCTCATCAGAAAGTTCTTCTTGGAACGGCGGACGTTATTGAGGACGAGCTTAAGGAGTGACCTGTTTCCAAAGAACAGAGTGAAAAAAGCGATCAATATGACCGTAATGATCGAAAGAATGAAGACGCATAGATATATGGGGAAGCCTGCTACGTGTAGGGCCTCGGCCATGAACTTAATCATTGTCCACCCGTCCATCATCCACGATCTGGCCATCCTCGATGCGGATCACCCGTCGGGCAGCCTCAGAGACCCGAGACTCGTGGGTGATGATGACGATCGTGTAGCCCTCGCGATTGAGCGCCTGGAACATCTCGATAATCTGGCGGCCGGTCTTGGTGTCTAGGCTCCCCGTCGGTTCATCGCACAGGAGCAATCGAGGTTTGAAGAAGAGGGCGCGAGCGATGGCCACACGTTGCTTTTGTCCGCCGCTGAGGTTGTTCGGGTTGTCATCGAGCTTATCGCCAAGCCCAAAGTTTGTGAGCGCCTCTGCTGCGCGCTTTGCGGGCGCGGAGACCTTACCGTCGCGATCGAAGTAGGCTGGAAGTGAGACGTTCTCGACGGTAGTCAGATGGTCGAGGAGGTTGAAATGTTGGAAAACAAAACCAATCTCACGATTCCGGAAGGCGGCCAACTCAGCGTCGCCTAGCTTGGCCAAATCTCGCCCCATCACGGAGACTTCACCCGTATAGTCGCGATCTAGGCCACCGATTAAGTTGAGCAGGGTAGTCTTGCCCGAACCGCTCGTTCCTACGATGGCGACGAGCTCTCCTTCTTCGATGGTGAGGTCGCAATCCTTGAGTGCGAACTCATCTTCGCTGGAGTTCTTATATCGCTTTGAGACTTGTTTAAGACGAATCATCGCTCGAGTTGTACCCTGGCGCTTGAGAACTGTAAACACGGGAACGTCGCTGCCACTCGAAGCTCAAGATGCTATCCTCATCTCCATAGCCATCCAATTTCACTAATTTCTCGGAGTCTTCACCGATGACGAACCCTGTCGACCTCAGATCAGACACTGTCACCCGCCCATCCGTTGCCATGCGGCAGGCGATGTTTGAAGCGCCGGTTGGTGACGATGTCTTCGGTGAAGATCCGACGATCCACGCTCTTCAGGAGAGAGGAGCCGAGCTCCTCGGGATGGAGGCAGCGCTGTACGTGCCCTCGGGTACGATGGCCAACCAATTGGCGTTATTGGTGCATTGTCGCTCAGGTGATGACGTCTTGGCTGGGTATGGCGCTCACATTTATATGTACGAGAGCGGCGCAGGCTCAGCGATCGCTGGGGTGAACTTTAGCGTTGTGGGAACCACGGGGCACTTCTCTGCTGCGGACGTCGCTAATTGCGTAAAGCAAACGGACGTCGCGGGGCACATCCCGCCTACGACTCTGGTCTGTGTCGAGAACACCCATAATCGTGGTGGAGGCCT
>CALELH010000171.1 GCA_937902595.1 uncultured Myxococcales bacterium | reverse complement strand
CACCAGCACCAGCTTCACCGCCGCCGCCAGCCTCTCCACCAGATCCGCCCTCGGCACCCGCGCCGCCTTCACCACCGGCGCCGCTCGTTCCATCACGAAACTCCTGCCCCGCGTCCTCGCTCTGGCTGCTCGTCTCATCATCAACGCAGCCGGCCAGTATGACCATGGCGCCTGCGATGACCGCGACCATAAATTTAGACATCCTCATCTCGTTTCTCCTCCCGCCGCTCACTGTCCCGCTTCGTCTAGGGCAGCTTCGATGACATCGGCCATCGCGTCGTTATCGTATTCATCATTGAAATAGAGCACTCGGCCATCAGGCCCGATAATCCAATCTTGCGGATACCTGGTCCCAAACTGGTGTCGGAGCTGCCCATAGGTGTTCAGCACCAACGTACCCGCGTCGTACAAGATCGGAAAAGTCAGACCCATCTGGTCGCGAAACCGACGCAGCGTCTCTATGTCATCCTCTCCGCCTATCCCCCAGACGACCAGGCCTTGTGCCTGGTATCGTCTCCACAGGGAGAACTCGATGTCCGAGACCTCGGACGGACACACAGGTCACCAGGTCGCGAAATACACCAGGACGACGGGATGCCCAAGCTGCTCTGAGAGCTGATGTGTCTGGCCATCTATGTCTCGCAGCACAAAGTCGGGTGCCTGCTCGCCTAGGCCTGCCGAGGTCCCCGATGGGTTGGTCAATATAGGGATCTGAAACACGCCCTCGTCGCCGTCGTTGGTCGCGAGACACAGGCTCGCGTTCACCATCGCGCCATCATCGAGAAAGAGGAGTCTCATTGATCCGGACTGACCGGGGTCGAGCTCCGCGTGCTCGTATTCTACTTGAAACCTGGGGTCATCAACGCTGGCGCCGAGCAACTGTAGAGGCTCACTCCCGCGGTTTGTAATTGAGAAGGTGATCTCCTCGTCGCCCTCGACGATGAAGAGCTCTCGCCGAGACACGTCTAGGTCTGGACCTCTACGGTCAAGGTCGATGGAGAAGGCGGAGACCTGCCCCCAATCTGCGACATATGCATAGCCGCCGGACGCGTATACGTGCATGGCCCACTGGTCTGTGCGTTGCCCGCCCAAGGGAAGCGGGGTCGCCGGATCACTCACATCGATCGCGATCAGGCTCTCATGATCCGATGCCCAGAGTGTATCTTCGGTGACCGTAAGGGAGACAATAGATGAGCCTACATCGATCAAAGAGAGAGCAGTCGGATCATCGGGATCCACCAGACTAAAACTCTCAATGCCCGCCGAGCCAGCCGCGACAAATAAAGTGTCGCCATCGAGCCAAAGGTCTTGGGCCCCCCCTGAGGTCTCCACGGTGCGTAGCGCGATGGGGTTCACGGGGTCGGATAGATCAAGGACGACCACGCCGAGGCTGTTATCAGCGACATAGGCCCGTTGACCAATGGCGACAATCTCCCAGGGGTTGCCGAGATCTCCAACCTCTCCAACGAGCGTGGGGCTCTCTGGAACACTGAGATCCAAGACGGACACCTTGCCAACGTGACTCGCAACGTAGAGATATGGATTATTCCAGGCCATACCAGCGGCATCATCGATTCCAAAGGTCGACAATTGGCGGAGCTCGCCCGGGGTTGAACCATCTACGAAGGTGAGCCCGCGGTTACGGCTACTCAGAGCGATGATGCCCTCATTGAGCACCTCGACTTTGTCAAAGGATCCTCTGATTCCGGCGAGGTTCGTATTGGTGACGACCTCGAGGGAAGAGCCATCACTACTGAGTACAAAGAGTCCACCTGCGCCAACGCTATAGATGAGGCCCGTGTTCGGATCTCCTTCGATATCGAGTAGATGAACGATTCTCGGGCTGCCAGCCGCACGCGCTAGGGTGAGGTTCGCTGTGCGTTGAACGGGATCTGGCGCCGGAGAGTCTGTGGCCTCGCATGCACCCAAGCCCTCAGCTGGGTTCCAAGAGATGCTCGGCGGTGAGCTACCACCGTCGAGGTCATTTAGGTCGCTCGGTGCAGCGTCTGACGCTGGCGACGCGCCCATCCCTGCGTCGTTCTCTCCCGAGACGTCGCCCGCAGTAATCCCGTCCGCTCCGGCATCATTGCTACCTGAGCACCCCGTCACCGAGACCGCGATCGCCATCGCGAAGAAATAGACTGTCATTCTCACAAGCATGTCCCCATGCGCCCCACGGAAGTGTAGCAATTTGTTGGGTTCATGTCTTGAGGCATTAGAGTTGCTCCGCTTACCCGTGGCAGCCTCAAGACGACGCTGACAGGCGTTGAGCGCGTCACGCCCGCGTCAATAGGAGGTAGCGGCTCCGCCTGGAAGTGCTTATCCTGTAGGTGTGACAAGACTCCTCTACATACTCGCTGTGCTTGTCGTCATCACGGGATGTGAAGACGAGACCAGCTCCCCTCAAGCATTGCGGGAGGACGCCGAAGTCGGGGACATGGCCGCGGCTGATACTGAGGGTGAGTCCGTGGACATGAATTCGGATGTGCGAGAGCAGGCAGATCTGCGCCCGGTGGATATGGGCCATATTCTGGACTTAACGGTGGATGTGGTCACCGTTGACGCAGCGCCGATCCAGGACAGCTCAACTCGTCCGCCCGCGGACGCTATGAGCCATCAGATCGATATGTCCCAACAGGCCGACGTCATGCGGTTACCACAGGATCAGGGACTCGCCCCCGCTCGGTGTGGCGATGGCAGGCTCGACCCCAATGAGGTCTGCGATGATGGCAATGAGCTCAATGGCGATGGTTGTGACCTGACCTGCACCCATGAGAACAGCGACATTCGTAAGAGCGCGGGGAGGATTGGTGAGGCGACAGGAGCCGGGAGCTTCGATAACTTTCATTTCGTCTCCGACGGAGTCGGTACCCTATTTTTCAGAGTGGCCACAGGTGAAAACTGTGACGTCGATGACGACGTTCGTGTGAGCGTATCGAGACGAGGTGAAGACGCTGTCCTCGAGCTTGAGCCAAGCAGGAGAGGTGAGGACCAGTGCCCTTGGTGGCAGACATCGGTTGTTTCCGGTGCGTACACCATCAAGGTGATGCCGACCTCTCCCGACGTGGGACTGTCGTTCACCCTCCACTTCGTCTTGGAGCGAGAGATCAGCCTCGGGGCCGTCTACGATGCCTCGATGGAGGCAAACGGAGATGACCGATTCACCTTCGAGCTTAATGAACCGCAGCTCGTACGCCTGGAGACCACAGGTCCCGAAGGTTGGTGCGCTGCGAACACCTGGATGACTCTATCCATTGAGCGCGATGGCGTCTTGGAGGAGCTTGACTTCAACGCAGGGGGCGCCGGTGGAGGATGCTCCAGACTGCAACGTAGGTTGCCCGCCGGGCGCTTCACCATTGTCATTCGAGAGCTGTTTCGTGGAGCCATTGAGGGCTATCGCTTGATCGTTATGATCGAGGGGGTCTGTGGAGACAATACGCTCAATATCGGTGAAGAGTGTGACGATGGAAATGTCCTTGATGGTGATGGCTGCAGCGCTGATTGTCGTTGGCAGTCAGTCTGCGGGAATGAGGTCGTAGAGCTTGGTGAGAGCTGTGATGATGGGAACCTCCGTCCAGACGATGGATGTGATGAGTTCTGTCAGCAGGAGGTGCTTTGCGGCAATGGTCGCCCGGATCCTGGCGAGCAATGTGACGACGGCAATGACGAGAACTTCGATGGGTGTGACCAGCTTTGTTCTATCGAGGAGTTCTGGATCACCGTTGGCCAAGGACGCTTTCCTGGACGCATCGCTCTCGGTGCGGATGACATCTTCAATTTCTCCGTCGATGCCCCCGCGCGATTGGACGTCTCGGTCCGTGACGACGAGTTTGGGTGTCGCCCCAGCGCAGATAGCCACATCGCACTTTTTGGCAGGAACCAGAATGGAGAGCCCGTCTTTCTGATGGAAAATGACGACGACCCTGCGAACCCTCCCTGCTCACGGTTGAACGTCGACGTGGGGGCAGGTGAGCATCATGTGGCCGTCTCTGAGGTGAATGATCGGCTGTCCATTAGTCAGTACACCCTCGTGTTCCGGTTAACGCGTGACATCACAAACCTTCCCCAGGTGGCCGGGAGGTTTCCTCCGACAGGATCCGACAGGTACACCTTCGCGCTCAATGAACGGAGCGCAATTCGGGTTGGGTTCGCGGAGGTCGATGGGGGATGCCGCGAGGGGCTGAGCATAGAGGTGCTCGATGAGCACGCGGTGAGGCCTCTTCCTTTCGAGCCTGTGCGAAACGCGGAGTGCAGGGCTATCTTTGGCGTCCTCGACCCAGGGCAGTACGACCTCCGTGTAACGACGACTGATGGAAGCGGTGTCCCAAATTATCGACTCAGCCTTGAGTGGTAACGCCCCTAGCGACCACTCGTGACGGCAGCGAGACATGCGTCAAGAATCGCTTCTACTTGGGTAAGCCATGGCTTACGACTCATT
>CALELH010000170.1 GCA_937902595.1 uncultured Myxococcales bacterium | reverse complement strand
CTGCTGGGTCGGCGTTTTACCAATCGTCTACAGGCTGCATATCAGCGACTCTTGACCGACGCGGTGACCGAGCAGCAGGTGGCTCGCTCCGTCCTTGCCAGCATCCCGCGATTCAACACCGAGTTCCCAGACACCAACTTTGCTCAGAGTCTCAAGGCTATCGCCCAGCTCATCGCCTTGAGAAACCATGCGGGTGTACGTGCTTCGCGGCAGGTCTTTAATACCGGGATGGTTCATTTTGATACCCACAGTGGAGGGCTTGCCAGCCACAACAACAAGATCCAGATCCTCAGTGAAGGTCTCGGCGCCTTCTACTCGGCGCTAGATGAGATCGGTTTGAGAGACAAAGTGACGACGTTTACGACCTCCGAATTCGGCCGCACCGTACTGCCCAATGAGGACGGCACCGACCACGGCTGGGGCGGACACCATCTGGTGATGGGCGGCGCCGTCAGAGGTGGCGCCGTCTACGGTCGCATGCCAGACCTCGATCCCGATGGGTCAGATGTCTACGGTAACCGTGGCGTGCTGAGACCTGACCTCTCAGTCGAGCAATACCTCGCGCCGCTCGCGCTGTGGTTCGGTTTGAGCGGAGCGCAGGTAGAACGCGTTTTTCCCAACCTAGCGACCTTCGGTAACCAGCGCTTGGAGTTCATGGGATAGCTCTGATATCGCTGAATGAATGAGCGATGGCGAGGCGAGGCCGCCGCCAGGCGTCTTGAACACCCTCTGGCCGACGACCGCGAGTGTCAATCGGCGGGCGCCTCTGCGCTTGGTGCCAGGGCCCGAACGAGACGTGCGCCGATGGCGGCCCGGGTATCATCGCTCCAGCATGTGTCGCAGAAGACAACTCTTTGGGCCAACGCCAGGTCGTACCACAGAAAGTTGGTCCAGACGCTCCCACCTCGGACCAGGCGACCTGCGCTGAAGTGAGCTGGGCCGAACCCCAGGGCAGGATCAACGGAAGGCGCATCTGGGCTCAATCCTATGCTGTGATCAAAGACGAGCTCACCGACGTTCCCAATGACGTCGTATAATCCCCAGGGGTTCGGGAGTAAGCCACCGACTGGGTGCGTGACATCGCAGAACCCATCGGCGACGGCCGGCATCAAGCAGCTTCGTTCGAAGACACGATACCGCACCCGGGCGTTGGAGGTGGTCCATGCGATTTGGGCCATCTCAAAAACATGGTCTTCACTTCGATACCAGAGTTCAGGTGCCAATACGCCGCCGCGCGCCGCGTATTCCCACTCGGCTTCCGTCGGTAGTCGATAGCCAGTGCAGTCCCGATCGTTCCATCCAATGATGGTTCTTCCAGGGCTGTCGATTCGCGGGACATCTCCGTAACAGGGACTCAGACCATGGTTGGCAGCAAAAATATTGGTGAACTCCATCCATGTGCGGCTAGGCACGCTCTCAACTGGGCACGTTGGGCATTCCTGGGCGAAGGACGGATTGTTCATCCCTGGCACCATTTGGCTCCAGCTCTCCTGCGTCATCTCCGTTGCCTGTATTAGGTACGGATAGGTGATCGTCACCTCCCGTTGCGGCACAGCACCGCAACCTGCCCCAGGCACATGATTCTCATGCACGCAGTCCCAGTCTTCGTCTAGGCTGCCCATCAAGAACCTGCCCGATGGGATACAGACCCAGCCATCCGGCACCGACACGCCGCCCTCGAGATCACATCCATTGCACGGCACGTCATCATGGCCCTGAGGGCAGTAGGTGCAGCCGAGATCTTCGTCGGTCAGACCATCGCAGTCGTCGTCCACGCCATTGCAACAGTCGCCCCGTTCTTCGGCCAATTCTCCGCAGCTCTCACTCCCTTGGGGACGGGGCTGGCAGGTGTCGATAGGCGCCCCCTCTCTACAGACGACGCTGCCCTGATTTAGGCACAGACCCACACCGCAGGTTGTCGGACTATCTGCATAGTCCTCATCTGTCTGCCCATCGCAGTCGTCGTCGACGCCGTCGCAGGTAAAGTCCTCGGTGGATAAGCGCTCGCCAACCAGGCAGATCTCGACGACCTGACCCCCTTCGCAACGGGTCGTACCCGTCCCGGCGCAGGCGCCCGTCCCGCAGGCGCTCGCGACCGGCACGTAGTCCTCATCGACCTCCCCGTCGCAATCATCGTCGAGGCCGTCGCAGGTCAAGTCATCGGCAGCCGTACGCTGACCCGCCTGACAGTCATCTTGAACGACCCCCTCCACGCAATTGGTCATCCCCATGGACGTACAGACACCAGACCCGCACTGGATGGAGACTCCAGCGTACGACTCGTCGACCTGTCCGTCACAGTCGTCGTCGACACCATCGCAGCTTGTATCAGCTTCAGCCGCGGCTCCAGCGATACAAGTATCGACCACTCGGCCTTGGATACAGCGAGCCAGACCAGTCTCGGCGCACGCCCCTGTTCCACATTCGGTCCGGGTCTCAAGGTAGCTCTCGTCCGCAACCCCATCGCAGTCATTGTCTACGCCGTCACAGCTCACATCTTCGTCGTTATACCCCTCGATGGCCAGATAGTCTGGCTCAGACCAGATGCCGTTATTGCAGACCAAGCGAGCGACATGACAGACGCCCTGAAGCCGAGTCGCTGCGACGTTCGTTGGCGCGTCCTCGTCGATCTTGCCATCCTGGTCATCATCGACACCATCGCACGTCTTATCGACGGTGCTCTTCGCTACACAGGCCCCACCACGGCACGCCTGCCCCTCGGTGCACTCGCCGTCGCTCCGACATCCGGTAAACTCGGTGACTCCATTGCAGCCCACTACGGCCAGAAGCCCACAGATAATGATGAAGACTCTCAAATACATCGATTACCACCTCACCAGTACGCCATGCCCCGTGGGCAGAACAGTAGCGCCGCTCTCCTCAGGGTTCTCCTGTCCCGAGAGCAGGAGGTAGGCCCCTGCGCCTAGCGCCGCCACCCCGAGCGTGACGCTGAGGCTGCCAATGAGTTGGTGCCGCTCAAACGCTCGCTTGTAGGCATCGTGAGCGCCGCCTTCGCTCGCCTGACTAGCGAGGTCGGACGCCTCACCGCTCTCCATCAAAGACATCACCCCCATTCCGGCTGTCAACGCGCCCAGGCCGAGAGCCCCCCACCCAACCGGCCCCCGCCATGCGTAGGTTTCGCCGATCGTGTCAGGCACCGTCGGAGTGGTTGATGGGATCTCCTGGAGATTGATCAACAGTTTGGTCGTCGACGATACGTCGAGGTCCTGTCCGAAGGGAGCGTAGCCCGTCTTCTGAACCTGAATCGTATGCTTACCCTCACTCAATGTCACTGACACACGCCCGTCCTCCCCCTCCGGCTTGTCGTCGATCTTCACGACCGCGTCCTTTGGTGCGTAGGTCACCTCAAGCCTAAATGAGCTGGGAAAGATCTTCTCGAGCTGCATAATCCCGTCCGACGCCCTGCCGCGGGTGTTTCCACTCACACCTTGGTGGGTTCTGACCTCTCGATACAGCTCCAACGCCTTACGATAGTCACGGGCCATCTCATGACAACGGGCCACCATGTAGAGGAAGTCAGCGTGGGGGAACAGCTTGTAGGCCGCTGCGTATCCCTTGAGGGCCTTATCGTAGATGCCCTTATCGAACTGGGCTGCTGCGGTCTTATAGACCGCCATGGCCTCGGCCTTCGCGTCTGTGCTGGGTGTCTGAGCAAGAGACGGCGATACGTGGAGCGAGAGCATCAGCGTCCCAAGCACCGCGCTCAAAAGCCAAGGCGTTCCTGCCCATCGTGATGCCATCACGGCCGTCCCTCCCCCACCACAGAGCTGACCCTGTTGAAGATAGAAACTAATCCACCTGTGGAGCAACATTTTTGGGGAAGAAGCCACAACTAAATAATCAGAATCTCTATTTCTTATACACACTCGCTTTGCTCAGAGGAGCGAGCACCGTACACTCCACAGGTGGGAACGGGGATCGCGCCGAAAGAGCAGAGCTGTGGCTGAAGAAGACATCACTCGAAGTTTCGATTACACGACCGATGGGCTCCTCCAAGCGTTCAGGCCACTCCCCTGCTTGACGATCCTCTACCACCCCGAGGTTTACCGGGTCGGCGAACGGGCCCTGCTCAAGAGCAAGTCATCCGTGGAACTCTCGCGGATCCAGTTGAGTTTTGGGCGCGGCGAGGGCCCCCAACGCTTTCTTGAAGAGTCCCACATCAGTCGAACGCCGATCAGCCTAAAGACGCAGCCGGGGGGCGGGGTCACCATTACCCTGCCAAAGCCCGGATACAAGCTGCGGATTAACGGGGTTCAGGCCCAAGAGGAGACACACGTCTCCCCCGAACAGCTCAGCGACGGTTGTATCCTTCAGCTGGGAAAGCGGGTGCTCTTACTGCTCCACCTCCGTCGCCAGGAGTTCGAGAGCGCGCGCCCCGGGCAGACCGATGAGCTGATCGGTCTCAGCAGCGCCATGGACGCACTGCGAGTCGAGGTCAAGCGGGTCGCGGGGCTTAATGTCCCCATCCTCATCCGCGGCGAGACTGGGACCGGCAAGGAACTCGTCGCCCGCGCGATCCATCGCAGCAGCCTCCGCCGCGACAAGACGTATGTCCCCGTGAACATGGCGGCGGTCAAGTCGACGACCGCCACTTCGGAGCTCTTCGGTCACGTCAAGGGCGCCTTTACTGGGGCATCGAGAGACCACGCAGGCTATTTTGGCCAAGCCGACGGTGGCACCCTCTTCCTCGACGAGGTCGGGGAGCTCGACCGCGATGTACAGGCCCTCCTCCTGCGCACCCTGGAGTCAGGTGAAGTCCAGAGCGTAGGCGCGAGTCGACCTGCAACAGTAGACGTCCGCGTCGTCGCGGCCACCGACGCAGACCTCGAGGCTGCCGTGGACGCAGGGCAGTTCAGCATGCCCCTCTTCCAACGACTCAATGGGTACGCGATCCATCTCCCCCCCCTCCGTCAGCGTCGCGAGGACATCTCGCTTCTGTTCTTGCACTTCTTGCGAGGCTTCCTCGATGAGGTCGGTGAGAGCCTGCGGTTGGAGCGAGGCCCCGAATACGATTGGGTTCGACCAGCGGACCTGGCGCAATTGGTCCGCCATCATTGGCCCGGAAACGTTCGAGAGCTCCGGAACATGACTCAACAGATCGTGATCCATAGCCAAGGTAGACCAACCCTCACCCTGCCGCCGGCGCTGCAGCTCTTACTCTCAGGGGATACGACTCCGGATGACAGCGCGGACGTCAGCGCTCGCGCTCTCGGTGCGGGCGAAGATCATAGTGATCCAGCGACGATCCCTCCGTCAGAGGGTGAGCGCTGGTTCGCGCCTCCGAAGAGACGTGACCCGGAATCCATCACCGACGAGGAGATCAAGCAGGTCTTAGCCTTACACCAGTGGCGCTTCAAGCCTGCAGCCACAGCCCTGGGTATAGCCCGTTCGACTCTTTATAAGCGCGTCGAGGAGAGCAACATCATCCGACTCGCGACGGAGCTCAGTGACGCCGAGATTCAAGCGGCCCTCGACGCTCATGACGGAAACGTACGCCAGGCAGCGGCGACGCTCGAGGTCTCCCTCCGCGGCCTGCAAATGCGCCTAAAGACCGATTAGCATCTACTTAATAATGATCTCGTCAGGCTGAGACTTCCGTGGAGCAGGATTTGGTTTCTGCTTTGCCTTGACCGTCCGGCGACGACTCTGGGACCTCTTCTTTGGCTTGACTCTCTTAGGCGTAACCACCGTCTTCTTGATCGTCTTCGCTCCCTTCGGAGGGACACGCTCAACCTGAACCTTCTGAGGCGCGGCCACAGGCTCAGTCGGCGTAGCGGTCGGCTCAACCTGTACTGGTTCAGGCATGGGCGTCGAAGGTTTCGCCGCTTCGACGGCCTTCGGTCCAGATTCGGGCCTCGCCTTAGGCTTCGACGGCGCGCTGGTGGAGCCTCCGTTCGCTTCAGCACCTGCTGACGCCGCGGTCGCAGGAGCGGCTTTCAACGCGGGAGCTGGGCCAGATGGATCCGTTCCGTCATCGGGGATCAGCATCCAAGCCAAGAGCCCGATGACCGCTATGACACAGACCGCGACGACCAGCGGGGTTCGCCGCTGCTTCGCAGCCCAAGCTAGGTCGCTCCGGTCCAGGGTTGGTGGACCTACCGGCCCGTCGACATCCTGAGCATCCTGAGCATCCTGAGCATCCT
>CALELH010000169.1 GCA_937902595.1 uncultured Myxococcales bacterium | reverse complement strand
GCCCACCGGTTCGCGGGAAGCCGTATACTGTTAATAGGTCAGACAGTGACTCTTTCGGGCTGTATTGATCCCAGCGCCGCCCAGCTTGGAGCAGGCGGACGGTTCCTTGCAGATGGCACTGCTGGCAGACCTCCATCGCTCGCGCCTCCGAGAGGTGAGCAGGGTTCATAATCCAAGGGTCAGGCGCGCCGTTCGGAGGTGTCGCACCTGCAGCCCGCTTCGCTGCATGGACGCTGCCATCTCCGTGGCACCTAGCGCAGTCTATTCCGAGCTTAAGGGGGTGCTCATAGCGTGCAATCGTCTCAACTCGATGGGGGCTCAGGCCGTTATGACAGAAGAGGCACTCCGGGACGACCGCGCGTAGGAACCGGAGATGGCCTCGCCCTTCGTATCCAGGGCTCATGTCCCAGAGTCCCTTCTGGCTATACCAAGTGAGCGGTAGCTGTATGAGCTCTCCGTTGACGAGCCCTAGGTAGGATCGTGAATGATTGCCTGACCCGATTATGTACTCCACCCGGACTTGCCTCGAGTAACCCGTGCCTGGGACTGACTCCTCCTGCCACCAGGCTCCCTCTTTATCCACGTAAGCGCGATAGGTCGCGGCCATCCTCTTGTGCTTAAGGGTCGCCACATCGGGGGCGAAGTTCTCGATGATGGGAGCGCCCCTTGGGCGATAGAAGGAGCGACCCATTCCCGTGGCGAGAAAGCCTGCCACTTCATCGGGATGGCAGTCTTGACACAGCTCATGCTGGTTCTCAGCGTTGGGGGGGGGCGCCGCTCCCTTAATCCGGCTGGGAGGCGGACCGTCGGGACCCATCGGTACGGCGCTCTTGGACGACTGGGGGAGGTTCGTCGTTGAGCGTTCCGCCGGATCCGTGCATCCGCCGATGGCGAGAGCAAGCAGTGTCGCGCCAAGGGCGACAGGGCGTATCGGGGCACAGGTCATACTTGACCGCTAACCTGTCACCGCCGAACCGTCAAACTGAAAAGCCCGTTCGTGCGAGAACCGAATAGTGTCCATCGAGGGCGAGGAGTTCCTCATGGGAGCCGTATTCTACGACCTCGCCTTGGTGCAGGACGAGGATTCGATCGGCCTTGGCGATGGTAGAGAGCCGGTGGGCGATGACGATCACCGTGCGACTCTCGAAGAGCGCGCCTATGGCCTGATCGATCAACTGCTCCGTGATGGAGTCAACGCTTGCCGTCGCTTCGTCCAGGATCACGATGGGCGCAGGCCGGGCGAGCGCGCGCGCGATGCTGATTAACTGCCTTTGGCCAGCGGAGAGGTTGTTGCCTCGTTCCGTAACATGTTGGTCGTAGCCGACGTCCGAGGCTCTGATAATGGAGTCCACGCGGGCCAAGCGGCCAGCATCACGAATGGCGTCCTCGGAGATGTCCGTCGACCATAGACCTATATTCTCTGCGATGGTTCCCTCGAAGAGGTAGGGGTCTTGGTGGACAACGGCGACGCTGTTTCGGACCGCCTGAGTCTCTGCGTCCCGGATCTCCTGGGGGCCGAGTCGAATCTGGCCCGTATATCCGTCGTACATCCGAAGTAGCAGCTTGCCGATGGTGCTCTTGCCTGAGCCTGTCGCTCCGACGATCGCGAGCACCTCGCCAGGACCAACGGAGAGGTTGATGTCCTTGAGCACTTGGGGGCGGTCTTGTCCGTAGGCAAACCCAACGTTCTCAAATGTGAGCACCTTGTTCTGCGCATCGACTGGATTCACCCCGCTCTCGATGGCCTCATCGGTATCCAGAAGACCAAAGACGCGCTCCAGCGCGGCCACGGCCCTCTGGATTGTGGCGAAGCGGCTCGAGAACTCTCGAATGGGGATAAACACCTTAGTGACATATTCGATGAAGGCGATCAGGAGCCCAATGGTGACGCCGCTATCGTATTCGACCAGCCAGGCGCCGACGGCGATAACCAGGCCGACCGCGACAGAGCTCATGCCGTCCATGATCGCGTAGAGGCCGGCGTCTAACCAGTTTGCGGTACGATACTTCTCTAGGTACTCATAGGCCTGGCCCCTGAACTCTTCCCGTGCTCTGGGCTCGGCGCCGTCATGCTGGGTGACCTGCATGCCATGGATCTGCTCTGCGAAGAATCCGTTGAGACGGCTCAGGGCTTTACGGATATCCAAGAAGAGCACCCTCAGGCGCTTCCTGAATGCGTTGACTAGGAACGCGAGGATCGGCGCGAGTGCGAGGAGGGCCAGGCTTAGGCGCCAATCGATGACCAGCATCACCGTGAGGGTGCCTAAGATCACCAAAGCGTCGGAGATGAGGCTGACAGCGCCCCACGTGAGACTCTCATAGATCGCCTCTACGTCATTGGTAGTGCGGGTCATCAGGGAGCCCGTTGTCCGCTTGTCGAAGAACCTTTGGCCCTGTGACATAACGTGGCCAAACAGCCTGCTTCGAAGCGCTGCGAGGGCCCGCAGACCAGCGATCTGTAAGCCGTACATGCCCAGGGTTCTTGTTACGAAAGCGCCAAAGACGATGACGAAATAGTAGATGGCCGTTTGGAGCAGGTGAGGGGTGTCTCCTTTGAGAATACCGTCATCGATCCCTGTCTTAAGAAGCATCGGCAGCACTAGATCCGCCGCGACCCCGAGGGGGATCATGAAGACGACGAGCCACAGCCAGCCGCGAGACTCGGCTACGAAGGGCCAAATTCTTCGGACCAGCTCCCAGTCCGACGGTCGATCTTGCCCGGGGTTACTCATTCAGGACCCCCAAGGACTTCGAGTTGCTCCACGGCTTGTTGCAGCTCCCATGCGTCACGATAGCTGCCTGGGCGACGGATGAGTTCCGTGTGGGTCCCCTCATCGACCAGACGGCCTGACTCCAGGACGATAATTCGGTCGGCGCTCGCTAACACGCTGGCCCTGTGGGAGACGATGACCGCGCTGCGGCCAGCCGTACGCTTATAGATGGCCTCGATGAGGCGCTCCTCTGTCGAGTGATCGACGGCGCTCATGACGTCATCCAGAAGGAGCAGGTCGAAGGGGCGGTAGAGGGAACGCGCGAGGGCGACCCGTTGCCGCTGCCCGCCTGAAAGGGTGACGCCCCGTTCGCCGACCACGGTCTCCAAACCTTCGGAGAACTCGGTGATGTCGTGGGCGATGGAGGCGTCCCTCACGGCTGCCCCGAGTCTCCCTTCGTCGATGTCCCTTGGCGACGCCGCGAGGGCGATGTTCTCCTTGATGGAGCGACTAAAGAGGAAAGGCTCCTGCCGAACGATGGCCACGGAACGCCAATAGTCGCGGATTGGGATGTCCAGAGCATCTACGTCTGAAAGGCGGACAGACCCCAGCGGGGGGTCATAGGTTCTCGCGAGCAGCTGGAGGAGTGTGCTCTTGCCGCTGCCCGTGGGGCCAAACACACCGATGGTCTCTCCTGCGGCGATCTCAAGATCGATGTCTACCAGGCTCGGGATGTCAGCGGATGCGTACTGGAATGTAAGCCCGCGGACCGAGACCGAGTGTCCTGCTGCGCCGACCTCTGGCACCGGCGTGACCGGTGGGGCTCGGTCTTCAGGTTCATCGATGATCTCGAAGATTCTGCCCATTCCAAGGTAGCCCCGTTGGACGGCGCCGATCAGGAAGCCCATCGCTCGGAGCCCAGTGGCGAGTATCGTGATGTAAGCGATGAACGCTGTGAGCTCACCGATGGTCATCGTCGGCGCCTTCAGGGACGCGCCGATGACCTTGAGGCCGCCATAATATAGGACGATGACAATGCACAGTTGGCTCGCGACTGAGAGGACGGGCATGACCCAGGTACGGATTCGTAGAATGCGTTCGCCCAAATCGAGCAGCCGGGCGTTCTCGATCTCAAAGCGGGCCTGACTGCCGGACAGGGCGCCATATGATTGTAGAACGGTAACTCCCGCATAGCTCTCAAGTATGCGGTCACTGATGGTCGAGAGCTGAGCTAGGAACTCGTATTGAAGGCTCCACAGCTTGAGGACCGCGTAGCGCATAACGAGCGCACCGATCAGCAGAGGGCCTGCGCAAAGAAGGGTGAGCCATGGATCCAGCTGGAGCATCCGAGCGGAGGTGAGCAGAAGTGTGAAGGTGACGTTGAAGAGCTGCAGTGTGCCAAAGCCTACGAGCGCGCGCATGGCGTTCGCGTCGTTGGTTCCTCGGCTGATGATGTCTCCAGGCCGCACCGCGTCAAAATAACGTTTCGGCAGCAGTAAGAGCCGATCGAAGAGATCCGATTTCACACGGAACTCTATGGTGCGCCCAGGATTGAAGAACAAGGTTCGACTGAGGGTGCGCACCACCATGATGCCGATCCCAGCAGCCGAGACGATGAGCGCCCATCGCATCGCGGTGTTGAGCCCTTCTCGGGTGTCGATGGCGTCCACTGCGAGCTGAATAAAGGTGGGAATGGCGACGGTCAGCAGGTTCGTTGCGACAAGGCACAGTATCCCCAAGAGATACCAGAACCGGTATCGATGAGCGTAGCTCTTCCAGAATCGCACTATCCGTTCCACGGGGAGACCATACGTAACGAACGCTCTCCGTCCAAGGGGTTTCATCAGACAGTGATGCCAGCTCTCGAATTCACCTCGCTGGAGTCTGTCGGACTGCTACAAAAGACGGTATGTAGCATCAATGGAAACTGACACATCAGGCGCACCGTCAGCACGCTGGGAGAGGCTACTCCTTTCGGGGTGTTTCGTTCTCTCCGGCGGCGTTGGCCTCATCTACGAGGTCGTTTGTGGCACCCTCCTTGGCCAGATTATCGGCGGGACGTCGACGACGCACGCTGCGGTCCTCGCCTTCTTCATGATCGGGCTCGCGGTTGGGAATCGTTATGGCGGACGCCTGGCCGACAAGGTGGATACCCCCTGGTTGCTGTATGGGGCTCTAGAGGGCGCTATCGGGTTCCTTGTGATCGTCGCGTTGCCCATGGTTGGCGTTGCGGGTGACATCTATGGTGCGCTCGCACCAGAGCCAGGGAGTCGCTACGAGTTTATCGACCCGTTTCTCAGATGGGGGCTGGCGGCAGGGATGATCGTCCCGGTCTCGGCCTTGATGGGGGCCACGCTGCCGATCTTGGTACGCGCGACGACTCGGAGCCTCGGGGGCCTGGGTGCCTCGGTGGGGTGGCTCTATTTCGTGAACAGCGTAGGGGCCGTGGGCGGTGCGCTCTTGGCAGGCTTTGTCTTGGTGCCACGCTTTGGCCTAGAGCTGAGCCTGATCTTCGCAGGTACTGTTAATCTGTGCATGGCGGCAGCTGTCTACGGCGCCGGCCGGTTTGTCTGGGGGGAGCACTGGGGGCCAGGCACGGAGCTGGAGTACGACCCCATAGAGGAGGGTCGCCGATATTCCCCGGACCAGGTCAAGTTTGCTGTCTGGGCGGTGTTTTTGTCCGGCGTCGCGGCGATGTCCCTGGAGGTGGCCTGGACGCGGACGCTGGTGTTAACCCTAGGGGGCACGGCGCCTGCGTTCTCCTTGATGCTGTCGACGTTCATCGCGGGGATTGCCTTCGGTGGCTTGCTCGCAGCCTGGCTGGCCCGCGATGATCGCGACGCCTATGTACCGCTGATGTGGATGCTTGGGATCGCGGGCGCGTCCCTTGCCCTGGCCGTACCCCATTATGATCGCCTCCCATTTATCTTCCACTTCCTGGGCTTCGGTATCCCAAAGGACGTGAGCGGCTACACTACGTTTACTTGGCTTACGGCGTCCGTCTCGGTGGGCGTGATGGCTGTCCCTACGCTCGCCCTTGGGGCGGCCTTGCCGCTGGCTACGCGGATCGCGAGCAGCAGCCTAGCGGGCGCTGGTGGCTCCGTGGGACACGTCTTCTCCATCAACACTGTGGGGAACGTGATCGGTGCGATTGTAGTCGGTGTCGCCCTGCTGCCATTCGTCGGGGTTGAGGGGGTCTTCCAGATCGCTGTCCTCCTCTTGGCCGCTGGCTTGGCGCTCACCGCGCTTGCGGGCAAACGGCGAGGTGGCCTGATCGTGGCTTGCTTGATCTCTCTTGGTTCGCTGGTCTCCCCAGGATGGGAGCCCCTGGCGAAGATGTCCGGACTCTACCGGTTTCTAGACCAGGACATTAAGGGCATGGAGGGCTTTAGGTCGGAGACTGCGGGGATTAAGGTTCTGTACAGCGCCGATGACGCTGAGGTCTCCGTAGGTGTCATCGAGACCCCAGGCGGCGATCGGGTACTCCGGGTCAACGGGAAGAGCGATGCGGGAACTAAAGGGGATGTTCCGACCCAGGTTCTACTGGGGCAACTCCCCGCGTTGATGCACCCGTTCCCGAGGCGCGCCTTGGTGGTTGGGCTCGGGAGCGGCATGACCGTGGGTAGCCTGTTGAGTCACCAAACGATGGAGAGGGTAGATGTCGTCGAGATCTCCCCGGCTATCGTGGAGGCCTCCCGCCTGTTCGACCGATGGACAGGGTCGCCCTTAGACGACCCGCGAGTGCACCTACACGTTCGAGATGTGCGCAATCTCCTCAGGGTTCTTCCGGCCGACGTGACCTATGACGTGATCATCAGCGAGCCCAGCAACCCTTGGCAGCCGGGCTCAGCGGCGCTCTTTGCCCTCGAGTACTTCGAGCAGCTAAAGGGGCGTCTGAGCAAGGACGGCGTCGTCGCGCAATGGTTCCCTGCTTATGAACTGGATCGCCCCACCATGGACGTCATCCTCAGGACCTACGGGACGGTGTTTCCTGGTAGCCGCATCTTTAACACCGTTGGCCATGACTTCATCCTTGTCTCGGGTCATGTAGCGCCACCGATGGACTTCGCATCGGCGGAGCGGCGATTAGAGAGCGGCCAGGTTCAAGGGGACCTGAGGAAACTGATGAGGGGTTCGGGCGAGCTCACTCTGAACGCGCTCTTGATGCACGAAGTGGTGGACCCCCGTCAGTTTCGTGGCCTATGGGTTGGTCCCATGTTCGTCGATCCTTTGCACACCGATCGCTTTCCACGGATTCAATATCTCGCCGCGCGGGCCTTCTTCTTAGGCAGGCCGTCTCTCTACCTTGATCACGTAGATGGGCGCCGCGAGCCGTTGGGAAAGTCGCGACTGCTCCTGGCCGAGAGGTTTCGGCAGCACCCACCCTCGCCGGAAGAGGGTGAAGCGCTTATCAGGTACTGGAAGTCCTGGCCCCGGGGGACAGGCCGCGCGCTGAGCGAAGATCTCGCACACGTAGGGCGCCCGTGGCCCAAGAGCGATGGTCTCAACTGTCTGGAGGCTTACGAGTCTGAGTTAAAGCGGCTTCGTGCCCAGGCGAGCATCTTCAGCGCACCATCGAAGGGGCACACGGCTGCGCTGCTGGAGCGGTGTGCTGGCGCGTTAAGTCCACGGCACACGGCGCGGCTGAAACGCGTGGCGCATCGGTCGTTTTACGGAGGCCGCCGTCCTGGTGAAGAGCGGTGACTTTGACGGCCTGAGTGCTAAGGCGCGCACAGGCCAGCGGGGGCGTCCAGGCAGCCGATGGTGCAGGCGCCGATGTCCCCGGTCTCTGGGTCGCAGTCACAATTGTCGTGCACGCAGCCAGCGATAATGTTGCAGCGGTCGCCATCGCGGTCGCAGTCTTCATCATTAGAGCAAGTCTCATAATGAAAGCCTGCGCAGAGGTTGTCGGCTCCGGGATCGGCGCACTCGCACAGTTCGCATCCTTCCTCGTCACGGGCGAAGCCGTTGGGGCATTGCAGGCCACACATGACGGGCGGGCACGGGGCGGCGCATGGTCCAGGGTTCGCCCTGACGCCAGCACAGTCTGCTTCGCATTCGTTGCGGTACTGAACCTCATTGACACCACAGAAGGGGTCGTCATCAGGAGGGCAATTACAGCCCTCGTTCCCACCAGGTTCCCCTATGCAGCCGCAGCCACAGATATTGTTAAAGGGCTCCTCGCCTTCCTCGCATTCAAAATCCATTGCGCACTCATCTTGTGAGAGGCCGACGAAGCGGACATGGGGATCGTCTACAGGGTTGGGGCACTGAGCTTCTCCTTCACAACGCCCCTCGATGCAGTTCTGTCCTTCGGCGCAGGGGTTAGCCTCGTCGCAGATTGGGCTACAGTCTGGCGAGCACCGCTCTTGGATACATCGAAACCGGCAAGCGCCCGGCAGCTCTCCACAGTCGGCGGCTACGCGGCATTCCGGCTCAGGGCAGGGCCCCGGTGAGGCGATCTCGGCGTCTGCACAAACCGCTTCGCATGCGTTGTTGTAGGTTTCGCCATCCGTCCCGCAGACGGGCACTTGTACGGGGGGGCAGTCGCACGGCACAGCACCACCCGCGCCACCCGCGCCACCGTCAGCTCCAGCGCCACCCGCGCCACCAGCGCCACCAGCG